>JANYCF010000381.1 GCA_025360455.1 Opitutaceae bacterium
TCATGCGCCACGAAATCTCCGCTTGGCAGAAGCACCGTAACAATCGCGGTGCCCCCATTAACTGGCGCTTCACCACAGAGGACGCGCGCATAAAACTTATCAGACTTTATCCGAAATTATAGCTGGTACGGGGTACTAGTACCGGCACATTTGAAGGTGCCATTAATCGCGATGCGTTTTTAGCTAATTATGCTTCATATCAGGCAAATCAGGCAAACTATGCGGCCAATAATCCTGATGCGATAGTGCGAGCTATGGTGAAAAGTTTCGGTACGTATGGTCTGCATCAATGGGCTAAATTGGGAAATGCAGTTGGTATTGGATTTGTTGCTGCCCCAATTGTCTTTGTGACAGGAGGTGCTACGTTAAGTTACATAACCAGTCCCACTGCATTTTTGCTTTTTCCGTCGGCGGGATATGGGAGTGCAGCATCTGCGACATCTTATCTCGGCGCTTTTTCGTTTGGAGAAGCTGTGACTGCAACTAGTCTAACTGCGACTTATCTCGCAAATTCTCCAGCAGCAGTTGAAATCGAATATTTCCTAATGAACAATGGAGACAAAATCGTTGCGACAGTTGATTTTATTTCCAATTTTGCAGCCGATACGGGCTTGCCTCCAGATACTATCGCAGGAGCTCTTGGTACCGCTGCTGGAAAGCTCAATGAAAAGCTCAACAATCCAATTCCTGTGCCATAAATGAAATATAGAAGACGACTATTATCTTGGTCCATCGGATTATTTCTGTTTGGAGTATTATTTATATCCGAGAGTATTATCGAGCCTGAAGCGGTTAATTATAAGACTACTCGTATCCAAGCTTGGCAGGGTTTTGCTGTTGGCGTGGTATGTATCATTGCTGGAGCAATTGATTTTATTCGGTATAGAAAATGCCCGATAGAACCTGAAGCGAAACCTTCCAAAACCAATCGAAAACGCGATTGGCGAAAATGAAGCGACGGAAAAGGGGGTCAGGTTGCAAATATTATAGTTGAAGCTGGATTTTCCGAAGGGGTCAGGATTTGACTATTGACAAGATGCTACGTTCGCATCGTGAGCAATGATTCGCGGTGCGACTCGTGCGGGTGGCGCTGATACGAACTTTGTTTCCTCTTCCGTTTGCGTTCTGTTCGGCGAAGTATAGTTCCGCCAGCGCAGACGCTTGGCGCTGAAGGTGCGAGGTGATGTGATCGAACGTATAGGGGCCAGATTCTGATATGCGCTAATATGAGGACAATCCTGGGGGCGGGCTCGGTGGTGATCGTAGCTTTGTTGATTATGTATTCCCCAGGACCAATCGTTGACTCTTATTTTGAATCGCGTTTACTGTTCTTCATACCCCTATGAAAAATCTCTTCATTCGCGCTGCGGCTGCTTGGCTGGGCCTTGCTTTTGTTTTATTGACTGGCTTGTCACTGGCTGGATGCGGCAAACATAAAAAAGCGATAGTCGTGGGCTTTGCCCAGACGGGGGCCGAGAGCGCGTGGCGCACGGCTAATACCGAATCGATGAAAGCCGAGGCGGAGCTGCAAGGCATCATTCTCAAGTTTGCCGATGGGCAGAGCAAGCAGGAGAACCAAATCCGCGCCATCCGTTCTTTTGTGACACAGGGCGTGGATGCGATTGTGCTGGCCCCCATCGTTGTCACCGGTTGGGACGTTGTGCTGCGCGAAGCCAAACGGGCCCAAATCCCGGTGGTGATCATGGATCGGAAAATTGAAACCACCGATGAATCGCTCTATGTGACTTTTATTGGATCTGATTTTTATAAAGAGGGCACCCTGGTGGCGGACTGGCTGGCGAAAAATGCCGGTGGCCGCACCAAGATTGTCGAACTTCAAGGTGAACCTGGCTCGGCTGCGGCCAATGAGCGTCGCCGGGCTTTTGCTGATGGCTTGAAGAATCATCCAGAGTTGAAGCTCATCGATTCGCAGACAGGAAATTTTCGCCGTTCTGAGGGGAAACAAGTTATGGAAGCCTTGATCAAGAAGCACGGCAAAGAAATCGAAATTCTCTACGCCCACAATGATGACATGGCCTTGGGCGCGATCCAAGCGATCGAGGAAGCCGGTCTCAAACCCGGAAAAGATATTCTCATCGTCACCATTGATGCCATCAAGGAAGCGGTGCAGGCGGTGGTCGACGGAAAGATCAACTGCACGGTCGAGTGCAATCCGCTCTTCGGCCCCAAGATTTATAGTACGATCAAACAAATCCTGAGAAAAGAGACGGTGGAGAAGCAGATGTATAATCAAGACGAGCTCTTCGACTCCACCAACGCAGCGGCGGCGTTGCCGACGCGGAAGTATTGATTTTTCTCCGGTGAAGACCGTCACGCCGTTGCTCAGCATGCGCGGCATCGGGAAACGTTTTCCCGGTGTCGTGGCGCTTGATCGGGTCGATTTTACGGTTCGGGCTGGGGAAATCCATGCGCTGCTCGGAGAGAATGGCGCGGGTAAATCCACGTTGATCAAAGTGCTCACCGGGGTTTATCAGCCGGACGCGGGTGCGGTCACATTGGCGGGGATGGTTATTCGTCCTGAATCGCCGAAGGCGGCGGAGTTGGCTGGGGTGAGCACGGTGTATCAGGAGGTGAATCTTATTCCGGCGTTGTCAGTCGCGGAAAATCTCACCTTGGGTCGGCAACCGGGACGATTGGGTTTTATTAACTGGAGGGAGATTCGCCGACATGCCCGGGAGATGCTGGCGCGATTGGAAATCGATATTGACGTGGACGCCGAGCTCGGGTCGCTTTCCGTGGCGTTGCAACAAATGGTGGCGATCGCCCGTGCGCTCGATCTCAAAGCCAAGCTGCTCGTACTCGATGAACCCACCGCAAGTCTCGACGAAAAGGAAGTGACGGAATTATTTGCGGTGATGCGCCGGCTGCGCGGCGAGGGGATGGGAATTGTTTTCGTGACGCATTTTCTCGAGCAGGTTTACGCGGTGAGCGATCGGATAACCGTGCTGCGCAATGGTGCGCTGGCAGGTGAATTTGTGACGGCCGAGTTGCCGCGTCTCTCGCTGGTGAGCAAGATGCTCGGTCGGGAAGTACACGATGTGGCGGGGCGGGTGGTCGACGAGGTGGCTCCCGCGCCGGCGAGTGCAACCGTATTGCTGGCGACCCATGGACTCGCGCGGCGCGGTGGGATTCAGCCGATCAATTTGGAATTGTGGAAAGGAGAAGTCATCGGGCTGGCCGGGCTGCTCGGCTCAGGCCGCACGGAAACGGCCCGGTTGTTGTTCGGCATTGATCAGGCCGATGCCGGGGCGATTAACGTGCGTGGAGAAAAAGTGACGATGGCTTCGCCTCGGGATGCGATTCGGCTCGGCTTGGCGTTTTGCTCGGAAGATCGGAAGACGGAGGGAATCTTGCCCAATCTTTCCGTACGCGAGAACTTGATCTTTGCCTTGCAGGCGAGGCGCGGTGCCTGGCGGCCGCTTTCGTTGGAGGAGCAGACAAAATTGTGCGAGCATTACATCGCGGCTTTGCACATCAAGACGGCCGACGCCGAGACGCCCATTAAAAACCTTTCCGGCGGCAACCAGCAGAAAGTAATTTTGGCGCGCTGGCTCGCGACTCAGCCGGAATTGATCATTCTGGATGAACCGACGCGCGGTATCGATATTGGGGCGCGCGGGGAGATCGAGCAATTGATCAATAAACTTCGCGCCGATGGCATGGCCGTGTTGCTCATCTCGTCGGAGATCGAGGAGATCGTGCGCAACAGTACGCGAGTGGTCGTGCTGCGCGAACGGCGAAAGACCGGCGAGCTCACCGGCGCCGACATTGAGACGTCGAAACTGATGCAGGCGATGGCCGGAGGACATACGCCGCATGAATAGGAAAACTGTAGGAGGGGCTTTATGCCCCGATTTAGAATTTAGGTGGTTCTCGGATGTCCAACATCGCGGCGTAAAGCCGCTCCTACAATTCCGGCCCGGCCCAAGCGCGTCTGGCATGTTGCTGCACGCACTATGATTAAGCCGCTTAAACGTTTTCATTCTCCGCTGCTCTGGCCGTTGCTCGGACTGACGTTTTTGATTTTTCTTAATGTCGCCATGGATCTGCGCGCGGGGGAATGGAAGTTTCTCAAGATCACTTTGCTTGATGGTCATCTGTACGGCTTGCCGGTTGATATTTTGAATCAAGGTTCGCGCGGCATGATTTTGGCTTTGGGGATGACACTCGTCATCGCCACAGGAGGCGTGGATCTTGCCGTCGGATCGCTCATGGCGGTGGCGGGATCGGTGGCGGCGGTGCTTCTGACGAAGCACGGTGTGAGCTGGCCGGTGGCGGTCGCGGCGGCACTCGCGGTGACATCGCTTGGGGGATTCGTGAGCGGAGGACTGGTGGCCCGACTTGGGGTGCAACCGATCGTGGCGACGCTGATCGTCATGGTGGTGGGTCGCGGCGTGGCGCAGCTCGTGACTGCGGGTGAAGTGGTGATCATCAAACACGCGGCTTTTGAATTTCTGGGTAACGGCTTCGTGCTCGGAGTGCCGTTTTCGGTGGTCTTGGTGGGATTGCTGTATGTCGCGGCGAATTGGTTTCTGCGCAAAACGGCCACCGGACTTTTCATCGAAGCAGTGGGTGACAACGAAACGGCGAGTCGTTTCGCCGGGTTGGCGGCGGCGCGGTTGAAAACTTTGGTTTATGTCTTTGGTGGTTTTTGCGCGGGGCTCGCCGGCTTGCTGGCAGCCTCAAACATTCGGGCGGCTGATCCGTATCGCGCGGGAGAGAATATGGAGCTCGATGCCATCTTTGCCGTGGTGGTAGGCGGTACGGCCCTGACGGGTGGACGCTTCTGGCTGATGGGTTCGCTGATCGGAGCCATGTTGCTGCAAACGCTCACGACGACGCTGTATAATCTCGGTGTCGCTCCGGCTGTTGCCACGGTACCCAAGGCTATATTGATTGTTTTGGTCTGCCTGCTGCAGTCGGAGAAAACCCGCGGCTGGTGGCACGGCCTGTTTGCGAGGAGGGTAACATGAGTCCTGCCTTGCGTCACAAATTACCTCTGCTCGCGACGACGGGTATCTTTCTGGCGCTATTTATTTCTGCGGGATTGAGGTACCAGGGGTTTTTCTCGGCGCGCAGTGTGGTGAATCTTTTCGCGGACAATGCGTTTCTCGGTATCGTGGCCGTGGGGATGACGTTGGTGATTTTCGCGGGTGGGATTGATTTGTCGGTGGGCGCGGTGATCGGGTTCACCTCGATCTTTACGGCGACCTTGATTGAGCGACACGGCTTTCATCCGGCAACGGCTGCGGCGGTGGCGCTCGGGGCGGGCGCCTTGCTCGGTGCGGTCATGGGAATATTGATTCAGGTTTTTCGCCAACCGGCTTTCTTGGTTACGTTGGCGGGAATGTTTCTGGCGCGAGGTGGGGCATTTTGGATCAGCACGGAGTCGACCGGTATCACGCATCCACTCTATGGCAGATGGTCGGAAACCGAGTGGGTGATCACCGAGACGATTCGTCTGCCGCTGACGGCGTTGATTTTTCTGGCGGTATTGGTCGGCGGATATGTCGTGGCCCATTTCACGCGCTTCGGCCGAAATCTACTGGCGATCGGCGGCAGTGAGCAATCCGCGGTGCTGATGGGATTGCCGGTGGGCGTGACGAAGATCGGGGCCTACACGCTTAACAGCACACTGGCGGCCTTGGCGGGTTTGGTGGCCACGCTGTACACGGGGTCGGGCAATCCGAGCTTGGGAATCGGGCTGGAGCTGGATGCGATCGCGATCGTGGTGATTGGTGGCACGCTGTTATCGGGTGGACGCGGACATATGCTCGGGACGTTGCTGGGGATTTTGGTTTTCGGCACGATTCAGGCGGCGATACTTTTCGATGGTCGATTGAACCCGTGGTGGATTCGGATCGCGGTGGGCGGACTGTTGCTCGGTTTTATTTTGCTGCAACGCGCCTTGGTGCGCAGTGCGGGGCGAGGGTGAGGCGCGTAGGTGGCGAGCTTGTTTCGCCACGTGGCTAATGCCGTGAGCAAACCACACTGTCGCTTCGCTCCCGTGCGGCTACCAAACATTGAAAGGTGGAGCCCGGCCTCTGGACGGGTTGTTCGATGCGCGCTAAAGAAACCCGTCCGGAGGCCGGGTTCCACCTATTGCTGCGGCAAAATTACCACCTCATGCTCAGAGCATCGGCAGATGTGGCTCGATCTCGGCGTCGTAGTCGATGCCGGGAAGACCGAAGCCGAACATCTTCAGAAATTCCGTGCGATAGCCGGTGATGTCGGTGAGCTCGACGAGATTCTCGGTCGTGACCTTGGGCCAGATGGCGGCGACTTCGTCTTGGATTTCGGGGCGCATTTCCCAGTCGTCGATGCGGATGCGGCCTTGCGGATCGAGCTGGGCGGTTTTGCCGTTGAAAAGCTGGGTGGCGAATAAACGCTGGATCTGTTCGATGCAGCCTTCGTGGGTGCCCTTCGCTTTCATGACCTTGTAGAGAATGGAAATGTAGAGTGGTACGACCGGGATCGCGGAACTGGCTTGGGTGACGAGCGCTTTATTAACCGAGATGAGAGCGCGGCCGTTGCCATGGGCTTTGAGTTTCGCATCGATGGCGCGGCAGGCGCGCTCGAGGTCGAGCTTGGCGCCACCGATGGTGCCGTCGCGATAGATCGGCCAAGTGTGGCAGGGCCCGATGTAGGTGTACGAAATCGCGATGGCGCCGGGCGCGAGCAGCTTGGCGTCGAGCAGCGCTTGCATCCACATTTCCCAATCTTCGCCACCCATGACGGCGAGGGTGTCGGCGATACCGGCTGCGTCGGCGGGGGGAATGGTGATTTCGTTAACGATGCCCTTGTCGGTATCGACGGTCTTGTTGGTGTACGGAGCGCCGATCGGTTGAAGGGTGGACTTGTGAACGGCGCCGGTTTTGGGATGAGTGCGGCGGGGCGAGGCGAGCGAATAGACCACGAGGTCAACCTGACCGAGGTCGCGGGCGATGATTTCGAGCGCCTGTTTCTTGACGTCGTCGGAGAAAGCGTCGCCGTTGATATTCGCGGCGTAGTGGCCGGCGGCGCGGGCGGCTTGGGTGAAGGCGATGGTGTTGTACCAGCCGGGAGTGGCGGGGCGGCCTTCTTCGGAGGGACGTTCAAAGAAGATACCCAGGGTGGCAGCGCCGGAGCCGAAGGTGGCGGAGATGCGGGAGGAGAGGCCGAAGCCGGTGGAAGCGCCGATGACCAAGACTTTCTTGGGGCCGGGGCTGATCGGGCCTTTGGTTTTCACGAGGTCGATTTGCTGCTGCACATGGGCAGCGCAACCAGCGGGATGGGCGGTCACGCAGACGAAACCACGGACCTTCGGTTTAATAATCATGGGGGCGAAGATTTCGGGGCGAAGGGCCGGGTGACAAGTGTCAAGTAGCTGGGAGGCAGATTTTACTCGCCTGCAATTTATTAAATAGGGCTCTTCGTTGTTACCAGTGGGTCTTGGGTTTTGTTGGGAGTAGCCACAGGACTCTGGGCCTATGGGCTTTGGGGTAGAGATGCCTGCCGCAACTCCGAACCGATCCAACGGACGTTCGCCATGAAAGAGCCCCGATGGTGGGTGTTCGCAAACGGCGAGACGCTCCAATCGGGGCATAAAGCCCCTCCTCCTGTTCGGCTTCTTCCGGTCACGGACAAAACGCGTTTTGCGGCCGAGAGTGTATTGATCCGGCTCAGAGCAACCAGAGTCCGAGCCAGCCGAGGGCGAGTAAGATCGTCAGGATGATCAGGATTTTTCGTTCCTGTTTGGTGGTGGCGAAAATCATGGGGTCAGGCCGACGTGGGTGAGGTTTGTGATGATTTCAGCGACCAAAGGTTCGGGCGCGAGTTGTTCCCACGGCTGATTGCTGGTGATACGGATGAAGTACTGTTCGCCTTCGCGGCGGAAGCCGTAGCGGAGCGCGAGTTCGAGCAGGGCAGGCACGGAATAGGGATCACGATAATTAATCACGCGTCCATCGTACACGTGCCAGAACCAGACTTGTTGCGGAGTGAAGTTGCCGCTTTGAAAGATGCGATGCTCCGCGAGGGGCAATGGGCGACCGGCGAGAGTCAGCGCGGGATGGGGAGCGGCATTGGCTTGGGGGAACCAACCGGCACCGGGCCAGCAGGCATCGGGCGTGTGCGAGGCGACGAGACTCACCGGGGCCTGACCGGGCGACCAATGGGCGACGTAGACCGAGAATTGAAACGTTTGTCCGGCATCTATTTTTGAGTAAGTGCGCTCGACCAGCTGCGTGGTGCGGAGGATGCCGGCGAATTTATAGATATCATTGGCGGTGGTTACTTGCCAGCCCTCGGCGGTCGTGGGCAGGAGCAAGTCGGGGTCGAGTGGGGCTGTTGTGGGGGGAGGGACGGGGCGGCCGTAGAAGGCGAAAATGGTGGCGAGCAAAGCGAGCGTAGCGACGCCGAGGCTGAACGCGCGAATGCTCCCATTGGAAGTGGTGGTTGGTAGTGGCAGGCCGCCGTGCCTGCCGTTTCCCTTGGTTCCACAGGCAGGGAGGCCTGTGGCTACAGAATCCATTGTTGCTTGATCAAGTTTGGTTTCCTTCGGGCTGAGTTTTAGCGCGAGGTAGGCGAGGATGGCGGCGGTGAGTCCGAGGATGGAATATCCCGTGGCATCATGCCAGAAGCCGGAGATTTCGATGCCGGCATTGGCCATGAGGGTGAGGCTGAGGGAGCGCACGAGATTCATGCCGAGGGCGAGGATGGGCGCGAGCGCGATCAAGAGCGCCCGGCC
>JANYCF010000088.1 GCA_025360455.1 Opitutaceae bacterium
CATGCGCCACGAAATCTCCGCTTGGCAGAAGCACCGTAACAATCGCGGTGCCCCCATTAACTGGCGCTTCACCACAGAGGACGCGCGCATAAAACTTATCAGACTTTATCCGAAATTATAGCTGGTACGGGGTACTAGGGCTATCCGCGATGTATGTTTGTTATTGCCGAGCCCGGGTTGCCGGGTGCGGCAATCCTAGTCACGATGGCAGATGGATCGCCACGTCACTGCGTTCCTCGCGATGACAAGGTTTTATCGGAAGAAAACGGGTGGGAACGATTTTTAGCTTCTAAGGTCGGAGCTTACCGGAAACAGTGCCCGGATGATTCAAACCTTAAAGCTGAAACCCAATGCCAACTCGCGGGTGTTGAATGGACATCCGTGGGTGTTTGCCAATGAGGTGGACGCGTTGCTGCCGGCCTCCAATGATGGCCAAGTCGTGGAATGTCGCGACCGCACCGGACGCTTTCTTGGGTCCGGCATCTATAACAGCAAGTCGCAGATCATCTGGCGGCGGTTGAGCCGCGAGCGGGCGGCACTGGATGAAGCGTATCTGCGCAGGACGCTCGAGGCGGCGATCGCTCGGCGAAGCCAGATTGCTTCGCCTTTCAAGCGCTTGGTCTGGTCCGAGTCGGATGAGCTACCTGGCATCGTGGTCGATCAATTTGGCGACACGCTCGTCGTGCAAATTCAAACACTCGCGATGGACCAACACAGTGCGCTGATCGGGGAGATTTTGACGCAGCTGACCGGGGCGGCGGAGATTATTTATCGCAACGATTCGAATCTGCGAAAGCTGGAAGGCATCCTACCTGAGGTGCACACGCGGTCGGGCAAAATCTGGGAGCCGCGCTGGGCGACAATTGACGGCTTTGATTACTGGCTCGATCTGCAAGGTGGACAGAAAACAGGTTTCTATCTCGACCAACGTTTGCAGCATGCAGCGGTGGCGAAATACGCCAAGGGCCGCCGGGTGCTCGATGCGTTCTGCAACCAAGGATCTTTCGCGATGCACTGTGCTCGCGCCGGAGCGACGATGGTGCGTGGACTCGACAGCGCGTTCGATGCGATCGGGCAGGCAAAGAAGAATGCCGAACGCAACCAGGTGCAGGCGGAATTTGTCGGTATCAATGTATTCGACTGGTTCACCGGCCAGCGCGACGCCGCGCCCGCGTGGGACTTGATCATTCTCGATCCACCACCGTTTGCGAAATCGAAGAGTGCGTTGGACAATGCGCTGCGCGGCTACAAGGAACTCAATTTGCGCGCGATGAAAGCGCTGACTCCCGGTGGCATTCTCGCGACGTACACCTGCTCGCATCATATGCAAGATGCGGAGTTGCGCGGCGTGCTCGCCGAAGCCGCTAACGACGCGAAACGTCGCGTGCAAGTGATCGAGTGGTCCAACCAACCGCCCGATCATCCGGTGTTGGTGACGATGGCCGAGAGCGAATACCTGCGCGGGTATATTTTGCGGGTGGAGTGAGGGGGGAGCGCTAGTACTTCAAATATGAACGACATCACATTCATTGGCGCGTATCCGGTCGATATACCCAAAGATGAGTACGACATTATATGTTGCATCCAATAAAAATGCAGCGGTCGAATTGGCGAGCTTGGCGTTAGTTGAAATTGAGGTCATGTATGCCACCCGAGATTTCAGCCTCCTACTGTTCAAGCAACCTCACACGGAATTTTCTCCTTACGATGAGACTTATTATGATGCGAAATCGCTAAAGGACTTGGGCTGTAACAAGCCAACCGTAGAGAATTTTCGTGTGACTTTTTATCTGCATCATTTTGATGCGGTCCAGCCGTTAGTAACGCCTTGGGGCGAGATTCGGTGTAGAGAATTGCAGCTGTTGCCAAAGCACTTGCGAAACAAGAAATACATTTATTGGGCCTAACAATGTAGCCGCGTTGGAGCATAGCGACAACGTGGTCGGGGGTGGCGTGGTCGACGACGGACCACACTTTCGCATGCGCTCAAGTGCGGCTACGGAACGAAGGGGGCTTGCCTTACTGGTTGACTCGCTTGTTCCAGTATTCCCACCACGTCTCGCGGAAATCAGGGGCGCGTGGGTCGAGTGTCGGCAGTTCTGGTACGCAAGCACCGGTGAAATGCCAGAGTGGTGGGGTTGAGACTAAACCGGCGCGAACAGGGTTTCCCGTGATGTAGTAAACGAGAGCAGTGAATGCTTCCGGCCCGCTTTCGGAAGGACGCAAGACGTGATCGAAAGGTTGTTTTTGGAGTTTTAGCGGACGCAACCGAAGATTGATGTCACGCCGGAGTGCGCGAATAAAAAGGCATTGATCGGAAGTCGTCGCTATACCCGCGACGAGTAGATGCAGATGATCGGGCATCAGGCAAAAGACGGGAACACAGACATCATAATCTGCCGCTTGTTTGTTGAGTTGGGTGCGGAACTTCTGATGCCACGAATCGTCAAGCCAGCCTGTTGCACGTCCGTCGATAGTCATCGTCCAGTGGGCAAAGCAAAATCCGCGATAGGCCTCGGGTGCCAATCGAGGTAGGTGATGCGCGCCGTCGAGTGGCATGGTGGGTAGTGACCATGTTTTGCTTGGTGGGGCAAGCGTGCAAGGCACCACCCTTTCACTGCGCTCAAGTGCGGCTACGGGTTGAGCCGCGAGCGAGGATGCTGGATTGGAACGCAAAAAGGCCGGACCTTGCGGGTCCGGCCTCCTTTGCTTGCGTCACGTACGGAATCGGTAGGGGTGATGCCCGGTTCCGTAATTTCGAATTACAGCTTGCCGCCGTAGATGGCGCTTTCGCCGAGCTCTTCCTCGATGCGGAGGAGCTGGTTGTATTTCGCCACGCGATCGGTACGGCAGAGTGAACCGGTCTTGATCTGGCCGGCATTGGTCGCGACCGCGATGTCAGCGATCGTGACGTCCTCGGTCTCACCGGAACGGTGCGAGATGACGGCGGTGTAGCCGGCTTCCTTGGCCATTTCGACGGCGTCGAAGGTCTCAGTGAGCGAGCCAATTTGGTTGACCTTAACGAGGATCGAATTGGCGGTGCCGGTGTCGATGCCGCGTTTGAGGAACTCAGTGTTGGTAACGAAGAGATCGTCGCCCACGAGTTGGACCTTCTCGCCGATGGCGTCGGTGAGTTTCTTCCAGGTGGTCCAATCGCCTTCGGCGCAGCCATCTTCGATGGAGATGATCGGGTATTTCTTGGTGAGCTTCGTGTAGAATTCGACCATCTCGTCGCCGGTGAGAATTTGGCCGGTGGATTTCTTGAAGACGTAGTGGTTCTTTTCCTTCACGTAGAATTCAGAGGCGGCGACGTCGAGGGCGAGGTTGATATCCTTGCCGAGTTTATAGCCGGCATTTTTGACGGCGAGGGCGATAACGTCGAGCGCGGCCTCGGCGGAGGCGAGCTTGGGGGCGAAGCCGCCTTCGTCACCGACGGCGGTGGCGAGACCTTTGTCTTTGAGGCACTTTTTCAGGGAGTGAAAAATTTCGCAGCCCATGCGCAGCGCCTCGGAGAAGGAGCGGGCGCCGGTGGGCATGATCATGAATTCTTGGAAATCGATCGGGGCATCGGAGTGGGCGCCGCCGTTCATGATGTTCATCATGGGGACGGGGAGAACCTTCGCGTTGGGTCCGCCGAGATATTTGTAGAGAGGGAGATTGCTGGCGGCGGCGGCGGCTTTGGCGGCGGCCATGGAGACACCGAGAATGGCGTTCGCGCCGAGTTTCGACTTGGTCGTGGTGCCGTCGAGGGCGATCATCGTGTGATCGATGCCGATCTGGTCGCAGGCATCAAAGCCGACGAGGGCAGGGGCGATCTTGCCTTTGACGTTGGCGACGGCTTTCAGCGTACCTTTGCCGCCGAAGCGTTTCTTGTCGCCGTCGCGGAGCTCGATGGCTTCGTGTTCGCCGGTGGAAGCGCCCGAGGGCACAGCGGCACGGCCGAGGTGGCCGGAAGCGAGTCGAACATCGACTTCAACTGTTGGATTGCCGCGGGAATCAATGATCTCGCGGGCGGTGATGGCGGTGATGGTTGTGTTCATCGAAATATAATTATGGGAGGAAGTGAAAGCTTTGCGGGGCCGGGGGTGAAGCCGGGAGTTGGGCGGAAATCAAGTATTAGGTGGGCGGCTGAGTCCGATCATAATCAAGAAGCGCCGGAGCAGGCTGGGTGGCTTGGGGCGGTAAGCAGGAGGCAGCTGGTCGGTGTGGCCATGGCGAATAGCGGCGCCAAGCGGGGTGCCGCCGTTGTAATTGCGGATTTGGAGAGTCGAACGATTGAAAAACTCCGGGGGAATCTGATCGAGATGGCCTTCGACGGCGGCGGCGTGGAGTGGGGTGTCGCCGTAATCGTTGCGGGAGAGGAGAAGGTCGATACTGAGTCGGTCGCGAGGGATCTGGTCGAGATGGCCGGTCTCGGCGGCGGCATGGATGGCAGTGTAGCCGCTTTTGCTGGGGAGGAGAAGGTTTTCGGGGGTGAGGGCGGCGGAGGGGATTTGATGCAAATTCCCCGAAATAGCGGCGGCGTGGAAGACCGTGTCGTGATTGGCGGTCTGGCGGGTCAGATTATCCGAGGTGAGAAAGGCGGCGGGGATTTGATCGAGATGGCCGTTAAAAACGGCGACGTGGAGGACGGTCTCGCCGCTGACATTGGGGGAAGTGAGGCTATCTTGGGTGAGATGGGCCGGAGGGAAACGGTCAAGGGTGCCCGCTTCGGCGGCTTCATGAAGGAGCGTGTTGCCGTGATCGGTCTTGGTCAGGGCGAGATCGGCGGAGAATACTCCGGGGGGAATCTGGTCCAAAGCGCCGGCTGAAGCGGCGAGATGGAGCGGCGTGTAACCGCTATTCGTGCGGACGAGGAGTAATTCGCGGGAAAGAATCGCCGAGGGGAGTTGAGCAAGAAATCCGCTGCGGGCGGCGAGGTGGATGGGGGTGTAGCCGGCGTCGTTCTTGAGGGTGAGCAGGGCGGGGGTGAGTAAGGAGACGGGGAGCTGGTTAAGCGTACCGTATTTCGCAGCGAGGTGCAGGGGGGTATTGCCCGAGGCATTGGGACGAGACAGGTTCTCGGCCGATAAAGCATCAGGCGGGAGAGTCGAAAATGTACCCTCGCGGGCCGCCGCATGATAGTCGATATTACCCATGAAAGAGGTGTGAAGATAAGCAGGATGGGCAAGAGGCAGGCAAATCAAATCAAACGTTCAAAGTTGTGATTGGATTTGCCATGATCGTGACGACCGCCACCATTCGTTGAGATGACAGAACCAGTCAAAGAACAGCTTCAGTCCACAAGAGGATCAGTCCTGCTGATCGATGACGAAAAATCACTGGTGCAGCTCTATGCTGAGGCACTAGGCCAGCACTTTGATTGTGATCAGGCGAATACCGCCCGCGAGGCGGGTTTCCTGATGCACAAGAAACAATACAAGGTGGTGGTGTGCGATCATCTGATGCCCGGCGGTAATGGGCTGAGCTTTTTGGTGCACGTGCGTGAAGAGTATCCGAATACCCAGCGCATCCTGGTGACGGGCTATATGAAGCCGGAAATGCTGCTGCGCAGTGTGAATGAAGCGGCGCTCTATCGTTATTTATTGAAGCCGGTGTCTCTGCCGGAGTTGGTGAAAACGGTGATGGAAGCGGCCAAAATCCATGACCAGGCAGTCGCAGCCGCCGAGTAATCCAGCATGTCAAACGAGCCCCAGCCACGTCCGGTAATTTTGATTTTAGAGGATGAACCTCAACTTACTTTGATTATTTGTGATCTCCTCGGAGACGACTTCGAGATCGAGACGGCAGAGAATGTGGATGAGGCGCTACGGTTGCTGGCCAAGCGATCATTTGATGTGTTGTTAAGCGATCAAATGTTGCCTGGAAAAAAACAGGGTTTGGATTTTTTGATGGATGCGATGGAGAAGCAACCTCAGGCCAAACGCATTTTGATGACTGGTTATCTGAATCCGGAATTATTGAGTCGGGGCACGACTATGGCGGGCTTGAGTGCCGTCTTGCTGAAACCCGTGGGCAGTGCGCGTCTGCGTGAGGCACTCCGCATGGCGCTGAACCGACCTGATTGGGTTTGAGGAACGGCGAGACTGGCAGAGATTGACTGAAGACTTTTTCCGGACTGGTCATATACCAACGTCGCTGAGATTGGGACTATTGGCCAATGATCGGGCGTGGGGCGAACCGGTCGCACTGCTGCACCAACCGCCGTCTCGGTGAGCCGTGGGACGCCTCGCCCTACCTAAAGGCAAAACATCACCAGACTTTGGTATTAATCGTAACGGCGACGTAGGTTGCTCGGCAGCAGGCCTAGTTCCTCGCGATATTTCGCGACGGTGCGGCGGGCGATTTTTAATCCCTTGGCTTGAAGCAGGGCGACGATGTCTTGATCGCTGAGTGGCGCACCTGGGTCTTCGCCGGCAATGATGTCGGCGATCATTTCCTTCACGCTGGTGTTCGCGACTGCCTGGCCGGCCTCAGATTGATAGCCGGAGGTGAAGAAATACTTCATATCAAAAATACCGTGTGGAGTCCGGATATATTTGTTGGCGAGAGCGCGACTGATCGTGGTCTCGTGCACGCCAATAATATCCGCGATCTGCGTCATCGTGAGCGGCTTGAGCTTGGCGACGCCCACGTCAAAAAATTCGTGCTGATGTTTGATGATCTCCCGGGTGATGCGCTCGATGGTGCGCTGGCGTTGCTCGATGGCGTTGATGATGAATTTTCCGGAGCGCAATTTTTCGCGGAGGTAATCGCGTTCGGATTTGGCCAAGGTGCCTTTGGCGATGATTTCCTTGTAGGCATTGCTCAGGCGCAGGCGGGGAATGTAGTCGCCGTTGAGAATGATTTTCCATTCTTCGCCGTCTTTTTCGACCGTTACATCGGCGACGACGACGCGGTTGGAGTCTTCGGCAAAACGGCGTCCGGGAGCAGGATCGAGGGAGCCGATTTCAGTGATGGCGTCTTGAATGATTTCAGCGGAAAGCCCCATTTTCCGCGCGATATCCGGGATGCGCCGGCGAACGAGCAGCTCATAATGATCGCGGATAATCCGGGCGGGCACGGATTTCTCCCGGCCTTTTTGGGCCAACTGAATCAGGAGGCAATCGCTCAGGTCTTCGGCGCCGATGCCGGCTGGTTCGAAGGAGCGGATCAGTTTTGCGGCGGCCTGAACCTGGTCGAGAGCTTGACCGGAAACGAGGGCGATATCAGCCAGAGTGGTGGTGAGAAAACCGCGATCATCCAGGCTGCCAATCAAGTAACGCAAAGCCTCGCGAATAGCCGGAGCGCATTCGGCCATCTCGGCCTGTTGCATCAGGTGCTCAGCGAGGGAGGTTTCGGTGGTGAGGGAGTCAAAAAAATGTTGGCGACGTTCCTCGTCCTCAGTGCCGTTGGCGCGGACTCCGCCGTTGTCGCTCATCGAGTCACGCCAATCTTGCCCGATTTTCTCGAGCATTTTAAAGTCATCCTTGAATTCCATTGCTTCGCGCTGATCGGTGTCCGGACCGGCATCGCCTTTGTTGGCGTCGTCGGACGTTTTATCGATGCTGATGTCGTCCATCGGCATTTCTTCGAGCGTAGGATTGGATTGCAGCTCCTCTTGGATGGTGGCGCGCAGATCGAGGGCGGCGACTTGCAGGATTTTAAGCGACTGCCGCATTTGCGGCGCCAGCACGAGTTGCTGGGATTGCCGCTGGTGTAAACCTTGATGGAATCCGGGTCCGCTCATAGGTAGTGGGCGATTACCACTGGCTCTCGAGCGTGGTGGCGGCGGGAGGGCGAAGGGGCGGTGGGGCGGGCAGGGGGGCGCGGCTGGAATTATCCTTCTCGTAGATTTCCCGGATATAGACCGCTAGCTTCTCATTGGTAGGGCCGTAACGATCACTGTACAAATAGAGTTCCAGATCAGTCATCATCTCGAAGGCGGTTTGGTAGCGTTTGGCGCGATCACGTTGGAGTGCGCGCTGCAGAATGGCCTCCAGTTTGGGATCGATCTCGGGACGCAAGGCCGAGAAATTCGGGATCGGCATTGTCAGAATGTTGCGGCGAGAATCAAGGCGCTGGGGGGCGCGGAAAAGGTTTTTTCCAAGCAGGAGTTCCGAGAGCACAATACCCAGAGAAAAAATATCGGAACGCGCATCGGTCACGGCATAACTGGCCCCTTCCGGGGAGATGTATTCGTCTTTCCCGGGGATCACTTTGCCTTCTTCGTTGTACATCAGGTCCAAGGCCTTCGCGATGCCGAAGTCGGTGAGCTTCACGTCGCCTTCATAGGCGAGCATGATGTTCTTGGGGTTGACATCACGGTGGACGATACCGATCAGCCGGTCATCGCGGTCGCGCTTGGCATGGGCGTAGTTTAAGCCGCGGCAAACCCGGGAAATTATAAACGCGGCCAGCTCAACCGGCATGGTGCGATTCATATCGGCATGGCGATCGAGGAATTGCTCCAGATTCACGCCGGAAACATATTCCATCGTCATGAAATATTGACCACCAATCTGCCCGAGGTGGTAGGTTTGGACGATGTTGGTGTGGATGAGATCGGCTACCAACCGGGCCTCGCCGATGAAATTCTTTTGGAACTCGTGGATACTGGAATACTCCTCACGAATCAATTTGATCGCGACCACTTTACGGAACTGTCCCATGCCGGCTTGCACCGCTTCGTAGACCACGCCCATACCGCCTTCGGAGATCTTGCGAGTAAGCTCGTAGTGGAGTTCGTTAACGATGTGTTTAAGCGCGGACACGGTGGAAGAAGAACTCTAGAATAGGCGCGACGCAAGAACACAGCTGCTGAATTTGCATGGTTCCTGCTACAGGCTTGACTAAGTGTGAGGGGCTGTCGGTTGACAACGATCCGGAGGTTTCTACGTTGAACCTTATGATTACGCTTACGCCCCGCGCTGCCCTGCAAGTGCGCACCATGCAAACGACCGCCGGTGAACCGCAAAAAAAACTCCGGGTTTTTGTCGAGACCGGTGGCTGCTCTGGTTTCCAATATGGCATGTCGCTCGATTTGCCCAAGCCTGATGATCAGCAATTCGTGAGCGAAGGCATTGCCGTTTTGCTTGATCCGACGAGTCTGGCTTATCTGCAAGGTTCGATGGTGGATTTTGACGATGGTCTTCATGGCAAGGGTTTTGAAATCAAGAACCCCAACGCCGAGAGCACCTGCGGTTGCGGCAAGTCGTTTAATTGAAGATCTGGTCCTAATGGTGACCACTGAGTTCTTCGTGAGGCTCAAATCACGCGGAAGCGAATAAATCACTTCGCCGCTTCGTGCAGTGCCACAACGCCAAAAGTCAAAGACTGCGCGCTCGCAGAAGTGAAACCAGCGTCGAGGATTTCAGTGGTTAATGCCTGACGGTTCGGAAATTGTTCTATGGAGCCGCACAGGTATTCATAGGCTGATTTGTCTCCGGTCGTGAGGCCTGCGAGGGTGGGCATAAGGAATTTCAAGTAGGCGTAATAAAAAGGCCTGAACCACCAGCACGGTTGTGAGAACTCGAGGACGAACAGTCGCCCGCCAGGTTTTAATATCCGCCGAATTTCCTGCAGGCACCGGTTCCGATCGGCCATGTTGCGCAGGCCGAAGGAAATCGTAACCGCATCGACGCTTTGATCGGGCAACGGCAGGGCAAGTCCATCGCCGTGGCGGAAAACAAGAGAGCCCCAGCGTGCGTTCAGCGTCTGTTTTTTTACTGCCTCGTCTAACATGGGCTGACAAAAATCCATCCCGGTGATTCTCACGCTTTTCGGCAATGCATCAGCCAGCGCAAAAGCCACGTCGCCGCTACCAGTGGCCAAGTCTAAAATTGAGGAAGGGTGACTATCACGTACGTTTCGCACTAAAATTCGCCGCCACCAAATATCAACTCCTCCACTTAAAAGCTTGTTAGTCAAATCGTAGCGTCCTGCGATACGAGCAAACATGGAGCGAACTTTGGCTGGGTCAGGCATTGTGTCTTCGAACTCTTTAGGTGGGTTTGGGATTGACGCAAGCACGCGCTAGTGAATTGTTTGTGGGGTCAGCCGATTGCGTAACTATCAACCCCCCTTGTAATATCATGTCGACCAACCTAACCAAACGCGAGATCGTGCTCGAGATTTACGAAAAGACCGGTTTCCCCCAGAAGCAAATTCAGGACACTGTGCAGATGACTTTAGATATCGTGATGGAAGCCCTCGCTGCCGGGCGTAATGTTGAGCTCCGTAATTTCGGCGTGCTCGAAGTTCAGGTCCGTAAAGCGCGCGTCGGGCGTAATCCAAACAAGCCCGAAACCGAAGTTATTATACCTGAGCGCGCGGTCGTGAAATTCAAGTCCGGTAAGATTCTCAAACAGAAGATTAAGCAGTTGAGCATCGAGAAACTTAAAGCGAGTCCGCCACCTCCTGCTTCGGCTGAGTCGGCAGAGTAAGCGCACCCGCGCTTTTTGTACTCGTACCCATGGCAGGCTTTCAGTCGCTCCCTGGTTTCCGTGAATTTTATCCGGAAGACTTCTCACGCCGTCAGCATATTTTTCGCCACTGGCGGAAAAATGCCTCGGCTTTTGGCTTCCAAGAATACGACGCTCCCGTGTTGGAGCCACTGGAGCTCTATAAGGCCAAGTCGGGCGACGAGATCGAGGGGCAGCTTTTCAATTTCACGGATAAAGGCGGACGCGATGTCGCTTTGCGACCGGAAATGACCCCCACGGTTTGTCGTCTCGTTGGCGCCAAAGCCGGTGCACTGAAGCGACCCATCAAATGGTTCAGTATCGGGGAATTTTATCGCTATGAACGTGCGCAAAAAGGCCGGTTGCGGGCCTTTCATCAATTTAACGCGGATATTTTCGGTGAACCAGGACCAGAAGCTGAAATTGAATTGATCGCGTTGCTCATCCAGTGCCTCGCTGGTTTCGGTCTGACCAAGGATGATTTCTATGTCCGGCTCAGTGATCGGGATTTGTGGTTTTTCTATCTGGCGGCCCTTGGTTTCAACGACACCCAAGTGCCGGGAATACTTGCGGCGATCGATCGGTTTGAAAAGATGGGCGATGACGCGTTCAAAGGCTACGCGGAGGCCCACGGAGTGCTCGTCCCAGAGTTGAAAGAAAAGATTTTGGCTTTTTTGCAGATTAAAACTCTCCCGGAATTAGAGACGGCTCTCGCACCCTGTCTCACCGATAAGATTTCCCAACGAATAGGGGAGTGGCGCAAGGTAATCGCTGGACTATCGGCCATGGGATTGGGGGAATTTATCAGTGTCGATCTCGGCGTCGTCCGCGGACTGGCTTACTATACGGGATTCGTTTTTGAAGCGTTCGACCGGAAAGGTGATCTTCGCGCACTCGCCGGTGGCGGTCGCTACAATGATCTCATCAAGAAACTGGGTTATGCCGATCTTCCCGCCGTGGGTTTCGCCATCGGGGATGTCACTACCGGCCTCCTGCTCGAACAGCGTGGGTTGACGCCTACCTTCGTTAATGCGCCCGATATTTATGCGGTGCTGGGTGGTGAGGCAGAGCGCCAAGCGGCCTTCGCCGACATACACGCTTTGCGCGCGGCGGGTTGGCGGGTTGATTATCCCTTGAAGGATGTGGCGTTCGGAAAACAATTTAAGACTGCTGCCGAATCGGGCGCGAAACTGGCGCTCATTTACGGTGGGGATGAACTCGCCAAAGGTGTCGTCAAGCTTCGGAATATGTCTGATCGTACCGAGCAAGAAATCCCACGAGACCAAGTGCTCTCGGTCGTACGGGATTTTCTTTCCGGACGCTGACCTTCTCCGTGGCCTACTATTCGGAGAATAATCCGGATGCCTTCAACCGCGCAGAGGCCTTCACGGTTACTCGACGTATTCTTATCTTTTTGGGTGTCGCCTATGCCTTGGGGACAGTCGGGGTACACTTTCTTTCGCTCGGAATGATTTTTCCGCGGCCACCACTGCGCTATGAAATGACTGCAGATTACGTACGGCTTACGACTCCGGATGGGGTGACACTGGTCGGACGACATTGGGTCAGTCCCAGAGCGAAATTCACTTTGCTCTATCTGCATGGAAACTACGAAGACCTTGGTCGAGTCAGTGAATATGCGCCACAGTTCATTCGGGAAGGTTACTCGGTCTTCGCGATTGATTATCGAAATTACGGACATAGCGGTGGTACGCCGACGGAAGATAACACGTATGCGGATGTGCAATTGGCTTATTCGTACCTGCGAAACCAACTGGGTATACCTTCTGACCGGATTGTTATTTGGGGCTATTCGTTGGGAAGCGGGCCGGCGGTAGAGCTGGCGTTGCATCAACCCGCGGCCGGCCTCGTTTTGCAGGGCGCTTACGTCAGTGCCTACCGGGTCATGACCGATGTCCCTCTCTTCCCCGGTGATAAATTCGTCAACCTGCGCAAAGTCCCTGCGCTGCGTCTGCCGGTGTTTTATATTCACGGCACAGATGACACCACGATTCCTTTTTGGCATGGGGAGGCGCTTTACGCGGCAACTACGGCACGCAAAGCCAAGCTCTTTGTGGTTGGTGGTCAGCATAGCGGCTTGGCGGATTTCACCGGTCCGCGCTATTGGGCAGAGCTGAAAAAGTTCACGGACTCACTTTGAAAGTAACACCCGGAGTTGGTCGCCTACTGAACGGCCAAACGTCAGCGTTTTTTGAACTACGTTAAATTGCCCCGGCCAAATGCACCCGGGAGCAAGGTGCTGATCGTGACATCAATCCGCTCTTCGCTGTCGCAGAATGAAATCACTCGCGTGTCCGGCCCGAATTCATGAATGACTTGGCGGCAAGCGCCACACGGCGCCGTGGCGGTCAGGGTTGGCGTATAAACCACCACACATTTTAGCTGGAGCGCTTTTTTGCCGGCAAAAACCGAATGGGAAATCGCGGCGCGCTCAGCGCAATGGCTCAGTCCATAGGAAGCATTCTCGACGTTGCAGCCGGCGAAGAGTTCGCCTGAAGCCGTCAATACGGCGGCGCCAACGTGGAACTGGGAATACGGCGCATAGGCTTTCGCTGCCGCTTTTTTGGCCAGACTTTCAAGTTTTCTCAACTGGGCGGGCGAGGGGAAAGCCATGGGAATAGTTCGGCTATAAAACCAATCAATGTCACGCGCGATTCTCCTTCATGCCGTCATGATGTTCGCAAAGTTATGCTCAATCGTTGGCCTCAATTGTTAATCAAGTGAACGCCAGAGATACCAGCAGGCCACGCTCCGATAGGGTTGCCAAACCCGTGCGTACTTGATGATGGCCTCTGCTTTGGGTTCAGTTCGCTTCCGGTAGAGTTTTTTAAACGCTAGACGAATGGCGAAATCTCCCGTGGGCAGCACGTCGGGCCGACCCAAATGAAAAATCAGGAGCATGTGGACGGTCCAGGGACCAATGCCGCGAACTTCGATCAGACGAGTAATGAGCTCGTCGTCCGATAATTTCATGGCTTCGCGCCAAGTCGGCACGGTGCCATCGAGGCATTTGCCGGCAAGGTCTCGGGCGGCCGCGAGTTTCGCCCGAGACAGACCGGCTGCCCGTATACTGTCATCCGCCGTTGCGGTGAAAGCGATTGGGGTGGGGCCGCCGAGCGGTTTTAATACGGCGAGAACACGACCCAGAATGGTGGCCGCAGCCTTGCCATGTAATTGCTGGTAGATGATGGAACGGAGCAACGCTTCGAAAAGATTATTCGTTCGATGAAGTTGCAGACTGAAAGGACCAATGCGTTCGATCAATCCTGCCAAGATGACGTCGTGCGTACTCAGGTGGGCGACCGCGACTGTATGATCAAATTGCAAACGGGTGCTCATCAACCACGGTTTCGTGCGTTCCGCTTTAAGGCAAGGCAACGCGGTCATTCGGAAAGCAACTCAGCCCCTTCGAGCACGAGCAAACGCGTTTTGGTGCGGATACCGCCGAAGGCGGAATAGCCGGTCATTTTGCCGCACGCCGAAACTACCCGATGGCAGGGGACGATCAGGGGCCAGGGATTGGTCGCCAGCGCTATCCCCACGGCTCGAGCTGAGCCGGAGCCGAGGCCTACGAGTTGGGCAATGTTCCCATAGGTTTTCTTTTCGCCGGATTTAATGGCACGCACCTGACCATAGACCGCTTGCTGGAAGTCGCTGACCCGCGACCAGTCCAAGGGCATCGCCGAAAAATCCTGCAGTTGTCCCTCGAGGTGTTGTTGTACTCGTTCAACCAAGCGACGGATCCACCGCGGTCGCGGGGTTCCATCTGCCCGACAGCGAGCCAACGTCATGAGTTTTCGTTCCGTCTCCTCAACCGTGGCTTCGGGCAACTGAAAACCAGTGAGCCCGTTCTCATTCCAGGCGAGGCCGCAGGTGCCGAGAGTGGTGGGGAAAAGGGTATGAGCCATGACGGCGAAGCAGACAGTCCGAGTATGGCTGAGACCACCGATCGGCGGTTTAATTCGATGGAGGCTCTAACTTTGCCGGAAGTTTAACTTTTATCAATCGGCTTCAATTGCTCGATGGTGTAACCGTTCTTTTGCAATTGCGCAATTAGTCCGTCCGGTCCGGCCAGATTTGTGATTCCGACCAGAACAAATTTGGCCTTGGGCGTTTGAAAAAGAGCTTCGATTTTTGGCAGCCAGAGAGTGCTGCGTTGGGTGATCAGGTCCTTGTAAAGGGCGGGGTGATCCTGCCGCAGAGTCTTCAGCAATAGTTCATCAAGTTTGGCTAAATTGCCTTCTTTCCACGCCTTAATCAGCGCTTCATGTTTGGTGGATAGTCCCGCGATCTCCTTGAGGGAGTAATCAATCATTTCGCTTTCTCGTCCGGTGCCCTGATTGGTTAAGTAATCGATGTGTTGTTCGACGGTATCGAGGCCGCTCACAATTTTCGGGGTGCCGAGTGTTCTTTGAAAGAAATAGATTTCCATCGCTTTGGGGGCGACGCCCAGTTTTTGCATTTCTAAGGAAGTGAGCATCGCCCGGCATCGCCAGGAACGAACTTTGTTCATGTTGTCTTCCGGGATTCCCGCTATGCCACAGAAGTCCTGGATGGTTTTCCAATTTTCCGGACTCAGGGTTTTATCCAGTGTGCGACCATCGGTGGACAGTGCCCGGTTGGTGATGGTCTGCTGGGCTTCGGGGGTTTGGAGGCGGAGCAAATCCGTCTCGAAATAAATCTGGGGTGCGGCAGCGAAAGCCAGATCAAATTCTTTGGGTAAAGGATAGTCTGTCGAGCGAAGAACCTGACAGGTGCCACCGAGGTAAATAGTTTTTCGATCCTTGGTGATTTTCCACACGGAGGTTTGCGCGGAGAGCGCGATGCTGGTGAAAAGCAATCCGACGAGGGTGCACAGTATTTTCGTATTCATGGACGTTGGGGTATGATCTGAATATTACTTTGGCTTAAAGCGGTGAGGCTTTGTCTCTATTTTTGATAGTGGAATTTTCCTGCAACGCGAAGGTTTTTTAATTCAGCCGCTCGGGCGGGATGATTTTAGTAAGGCATTTACCGCGATGTGCGGTCTTACGCTGGCTATTGCAATTGCCGGTCATAAAAGCACCCGGTTAAGGTTGTGTGCGGCGGACGTGCCTAGGCTTGGCAAGAGGAGAGAAATTCGTCTTGTTGAGGAAATTCCCCATGCCGCAGAACCGTTTCTATAATGAATTTGATCTTCAAGAGTGGGGCAGTGCCCGGAAGTCAGATTACCGCAGCCCCTTTCAAATCGACCGCGATCGCATCATTCACGCGCACGCATTCCGCAAGCTGCAGTCGAAGACGCAAGTGTTTCTGAGTGGCGAATATGATTTCTATCGTACACGGCTCACTCACTCGATGGAAGTCGCGCAGATCGGCCGTTCGATTTGCCATTATCTGCTCAGTCGCGGCGCCCCGCTGAGCGATGATTTCTTTATCGACGATGCGCTGGTTGAGGCCAGTTGTCTCGCCCACGATATGGGGCATCCGCCTTTCGGTCACTCCGGCGAACGTACTTTGCAGGAGCAAATGAAGCGGCGCGGTGGGTTTGAGGGCAATGCCCAGACGCTTCATCTCCTCTGCGAGACGATGTATCAAAACGAAACCGGTGTTCGTGGCATCCAGCCAACCCGCGCACTGCTCGATGGCGTGTTGAAATACAAAAAACTCTACACCGAGTTCGCCACGCCGCCGGTCAGTCATTTTATTTACGCTGGGCAGGAACCGGTGCGGGACTGGGTTTTTGGTGGTGCGGCCATTCCTGGAGCGTTGCTCCGGGATACGGCGCTTAACGACTTCAAAAGTGTCGAGTGTCAGATCATGGATTGGGCCGACGATGCGGCCTACTCGCTCAACGATATTGTGGACGGCGTGCGTGCTGGTTTTCTCACGATTGAGCGGATCGAAAGCTGGGCCGCCGGTGAAGCGATTGGTGCGGCCGAGCAGCAGCACATGGATTCACTCTTTGACGCGATCCGGGCTGATCGCTTGGAGAACACCTTCGCGAAAAAGATCGGTATTTTCATTCAGGCCTGCCGGTTGAAGGCGCGCGATAATTTCATGGCCGCGAAAACCAACCGCTACAGATACGAGTTGGTCGTCGATGCCGCCGCGTTGAGTGAAGCGGTCTTTTTTAAGAAGATGGCTAACGATATTATTTTCGAGAGTCCGCAATTGGCGCAGCTCGAATACAAGGCGCGGGTCATCATTATGGCGCTCTATAACGCTATTTGGGAAAACTACGCCGAACGCAATGAACGTGTGATCCGGATTCTCCCGGTCAATGTCAGCCGGCTGATCGCAGCCGAAAAAACTCAAGATGGAAAGGCGCGCCGTATCTGCGATTATATTTCCGGTCAGACCGACGGTATGATTGTCCGGACTTACCGGCAGCTTTTCGATGCCGAATTCGGCAGCTTCCGGGATTTGAGTTAGGTGCAGTTTCCCCTACGTTGCGTTTACGACTGTTCTCACGAACGCCACGCACGCTTGCGCGTGGGTCATCGCGATCAGGTGTCCACCCTCGAGCGTGACTTGAACCTTCTTGGGTAAAGGAATGACGAGATCCTTGCGGCCGTGGATTCGGTGTAGTGTCACGTTGGCGTCCGCCAAGCCCTCCCACTTCATGATCGCACGGCACATCGTGCGGACGAAAGAGGGATCACTGTCTTTGAACATTTGTGTGAGTACCGTCGGTGCTTTCCCTGCTAGTTTTTGGATGAAGCCAAGGGGTGCCAGTCCGATGAACGGGCTGAGCCAGGTCAACAATAGGCCTACTTCATCTTTCGATTGTGCGCTGCCTACCAAGATGAGGCCGCGCACGGGAATGAACTTTGTGATTTCGCAGGCCACCATGCCGCCCAGCGAGGAACCGACCAGCCACGCTCCTTGCTGAATTTCATACTCGCGCATTACGGATCGTGCCACGTCAGTTAAGGTTTTCTCACCAGCATATTGCGGCCAATTGATAAAGTGGCAATCAGGGAGTGAGGACCATGGCGCCCGATACATCCGGTGATCAGCTCCCATGCCGGGCAGGACATAGATCATCGTGTGGGGTGAATGCTTCGGTGCGTTGGGAGTTAAGTCAAAAAATTATACGCGCAGTGGCCAGGCCCCGGCGGGTTCTTCCCAGTGATAAGTGACAACTTCACTGCCTATACGCCAACGGCGTGGGGTCGTGGTGTGCAGCCAATCAAGCGGTTCGCAACCACCGGGCGTGCCACCGGAAAGCGCGGTTTGCATGGCGGCTTTGAAGGCGGATTTTTGTTCTGATGAAAGGGTGCGTGGATCGGCGGAGACAAATAAAGCGGTGCCACTGCGGGCGACGAGATCGAGGAATTGGCGATCGAATTCCCAGGGAGTTTTCTCGGTGTGCGCGGCACAATCGGGGTCGCTGGCGAACAAGGCGCCATTTTGCGGCAAGCGAAAGGCGAGCGTATTAATGCCCATTTTGCGGGTGCGTTCCCAAATCAGGCCGGAGGTGTCGTCGCCGGTGCGTTGGATTTCAAACAGCCCGGCGCCGAGGTGCCCGATGGTATTGCAGCCGAGCAGCACCGCGTCGCCTGCACCTTCGCGCAGCGTGCGATAGAGCCGGAGAATAATTTCGGCGTTGCTCAGCGTCTGATCGGCAAAGTGCCAGCCGGCGTCGGTTAGTTCGGCCCCCATTTCAAAACCCCATTTGGCGAAAATATCGTACGTGGAGAAATCGTGCTTGATCAGCTCGTAGCCCCACGAGCGGACGCGCGCGACGTCGTCGCGGATCAGCGCGAGGTTTTCCGGCAGGGTGAGATCGAGCGGTTTTTCCTCGGAGGTACACGGTCCGGCGCGCAGGCGGCGCGGATCATCCACGGTCATGAGTGCGGTCGGTCGCATCCAAATGCCGGGACGCACACCGAGTTTTTTCATGTCCGTGGCGAGACCGGGCATATCGGGGAAGAGATCCGGTTTGCCGGCTTTCCATGGTCCGCCCGGACAGGACGTGCCGGGCGTCCAACCGGCATCGATCACACAATAGGGGCGGTTGGCATGGCCGGCGGCGAGCTCGGCGAGGAACGCGGCGTCACGGCGCATGGCGTTCGCGTCGAAGTTGTGCCCATAGGCGTAATACCAGTTGTTGTTGCCACAGATCGGAGCGGGCGCGAGTCGGGGTGATGGACAAAGCAGCCGACAGAAACGCGTGAGTGCCGCATGCGGAGTTTCCTCTTCTGACGTGGCAAGTGTGACCACGGTGGCGGCGGCAATTTCGCGATTACCGGGGAGCGAGGGGCTGCCGCCATTGCGGAAATCGAGCCAGAGTGAAATGCCCGCGCCATCCACGGTCCAGAAGCAGAGTGCGGCTGGCTGCGTTTTCACGCCGGTCATAAAAGTGCGGCCGCTTGCCGTGTGGTGGGCCGCGAAATACCACGGCATCACGCGCTCGGGTTGAAGGTGTCGCCACTGGAGATCGCCGTAGCCGCGTTCCCAATGATCACCGAGGAACAGCGTGTCCGAGGGAAATGTTGCTTCCCAGCGCAGCCCAATCCTCGTTAACGGCTTGTTGGGGCAGCTGACCTGGACCTTGGTGCCAGCAGTGGTCGATTCCAATTCGACCACGGCGTGCGCCGAAGTGAATCGTGCGCCTTGACCGGTGGCGGCGGTGAGACCGGAGCCGTCGTGATCAATCAAGACGCGACTGGGCCGTTCGGGTAGGGCGGAGAGAAGGGCCGGCCCAGAATGAGTGTTCGAACTCATCTCTGCTGCCCGGCTCGACAAGCCGGCACCGAGCGCGAATGAACCGGCGCCGAGGGTGAGCGAGTCACGGAGGAAGGTGCGGCGGGTGGAAGCTTTGGAGGAGCGGGGCATGGGATGGCGGAGTTCGGAATGTATTCTAGCGTCAGTTTCGGGGAGCGAGCAACCCTTCGATCTTCAAGACGAAGGCGTGTTCACCGGGTAAAGTTTTGGGCAACTTCACCTGCAGCCCGGTCGCGTCGCGCTGGAATTCCAATTTGCTCTTGGAGCCGAGCAGCGTGACTTCGCCCATCGCTTGGCCTGCGGTGTAAGCGGAGTTCAGCGCGAGCGATTTCACGAGCAGTGATCGGTCAGCCGGCACCTCCATAATGATCGCGTACAAGGTGCCGCCCTTCGTGGTGAAACGGATGTCCTCAGCCGTGTAAGGTTTGTTGCGCACATCGCGCGCTCCACCGAATTGACCGGACTCAGGGGTCTCAATCGTGGACGGACCTTCGCCGTAGATTGCCCAGGGGCGTGTCGCGTAGATGGCTTCACTGTTGATATCCATCCATCGCGCCATGCCTTCGAGAAAGGCCACTTCATCCGCGTCGAGCGAACCATCCCCGCGCACGGGAATGCTGAGGAGCAGATTTCCGTTTTTGCTGACGATATCAACGAGCATAGCGACAACTTGGGCGACGGTCTTGTACCGGTGTTCTTCGAAGACGTGTCGGTTGTAGTGCCAGTCGCCAATGCAGGTGTCAGTCTGCCACGGTATAGGCAAAATACCGGCGGCCACGCCTCGCTCAATGTCGGAAACGACGGCGGGGGCGTGCGGCGGGCTCATTTTTTTCGCATTGATGACGGCTTCCAGTTTTCCGCTATGTGCCTTCATGTTCGCGTTGTAGTAGTGCGCGGCAATATCGAGGCCCGCTTGCTCCAGTGGCAGCTCCTCGTCATCGAAATAGACTAGGTCGGGCTGATATTTGTCGACCAAGTCCTGGGCACGGAGAAACCATTTTTCGGTGTAACCGTTGTCATGGGGCGGAATGGTCTCGTACCAATGGCCATCATTTTTCCAGTGCCAGGCCTCCGCTTCTGACGCGGTTTTCAAGTCCTTTGCCATGGGGATGCGCGAGCCGCCATAAAGATCCTGTGGGTCCAGCCCCTCCCACCATTTGCCTTTGCCGTCCGCCTTGGTGAGCGACGCGGCATCGTATGGCACGCCGGCCAAGGGGCCTTCGGTATCATGCCCGTAAGCGGTCTGGAACCAGTGCCAGGTGTGCGATGAATGATTACTCACACCGAAGCGCAGCCCATGGGCGCGGGCCAGTTTCGCCCAGGTGCCGACAATGTCTTTTTTCGGCCCAACGTTCACTGAATTCCACGGCTGATATTTTGAGTCGTAGTTGTCGAAATTGTCGTGATGGTTCGCGAGCGCGACGAAGTATTTTGCCCCGGCGCGTTGATAAAGTTGCATCAGTTTTTCCGGCTCCCACTTGTCCGCCTTCCATAAGTTATCCAGTTCCATGAAGCCAAACTTCGTGGGATGCCCATAGTGGGCGACGTGGTATGCGTAATTTTTGCTGCCTTGATTGTACATATTGCGCGCATACCAGTCGCCTTCCTCGGGCACGCATTGCGCCGACCAATGGGCCCAGATACCGAACTTCGCGTCGCGAAACCACTCGGGCGTGGTGTAGTGGCCTGCGAGTGATTCCCAAGTGGCTTGAAACGGCCCGGCTGCAATAGGGTGGGGTGGAGTGGGAGGAGAATCGTTAGCTGAAAGTAAAGTACCTCCCCCAAGCAGAAGGAGTGAATAACAAAGTAGTTTATAGCGGTCTTTCATGGCGCGAATCCGGAGGGAGGGTTGATCAATGGAATAATTGTTGGGAGAAATGATAAAGATTGTTTCGCCACGAGGTGGAGTCGTGGCCGTTGTCATCGACGTTCCAGACGTGGGGGACGTTATGCTGTTTCAGGTAGGCGTGGACGCTTTGGGAAATATTGATCAAGCCGTCTTTGTTGCCGCAGGAGAGCCAGAGTAGTTTCAATTGTTTGGTGACGGCTGCCGGATCGGAGACGAGTTCAGCGGGTGCTCGCGTATTGGGGGCAGAGGAGAATCCGCCAACCCAGGCAAAGGAGTCGAGGTGCGTGAGACCGAAGTTCAGCGACTGACCGCCGCCCATCGAGAAGCCGGCGAGTGCGCGGTGCTCACGGTCCGTCAGGACGGAGTAGCGTGCTTGAATGGCGGGGATGAGATCGTCGAGCAAATCGCGCTTGAAGGCGGCGAAGCCTGCCACTTTTTCCGGGGTGAAGGGGTTGCCCTCGGCACGATCATTTTTGATGGCGCGGCCGTTTGCGAACACGACGATCATCGGGACGAGTTTCCCGTCGGCGAGAAGATTGTCCAAAATCACCTCGGGCGCGCACCAGCGCATCCACTCGGTCTCATCGCCGCCGATGCCGTGGAGCAGATACAGTACAGGGTATTTGCGGTCGGGGGAATAACCGGGCGGAGTATAGACGGTCATCTTGCGGCGGGTACCCACGGATTTGGAAACGTATTCGACGAGTTCGGTCTTGCCCTGCGGGATGGCTTCGCGCTTCACATCGAATCCGGCAGGGGCATCGGGCACCGCGCGTTTGTCGTCCGGGCCGAGTACTACCGGCCGGTTCAGGTTCGCCCGGGCTCGTTCAGCGGGTGAGAGCAGCGCAGGAGGGGCAATCGGAGCAAGCAATGGCTCCGGGCCCGCCTTGGTTGCAACAACCGGGATGATTTTCCCCTCGGTGCTGAAAGTGAGTTCGTCGATGCACACATTGCGCTGGTGGGCGTTGCCGTGCGAGAGATCGCTGGTGTGGTACACGACGTAGCACTTGCCTTTGAAGTTAATGACCGAGCCGTGATGCGTGACGCAATTCACGTGCTTCATCACTTCGCCCTCATAGGTAAAGGGGCCGGTGGGTGCATTTCCGGTGGCGTAAACGAGCGTCGAGGCCGGGGCCCAGCCGTTTGAATAAACCAAATAATACTTACCCTCGCGTTTGAAAAGAAAAGGCGCTTCACCGAAGCTCATGGGCAACTCGGGTTGGATATCGGGGGCGGCAACGGCGGTCGGTTTTCCCTGTGGGTCGAGGATCGTCACAGACTGAACGGGGCCGGCGAGTTTCGTGAGTGTTGCATCCAGCTTCACGACCTTCAGCTGACGGCAGCCAAAGAACAGATAGGTTTGACCGTCGTCATCTACGAACAATGCCGGATCGATGGGCTCAGGACCGATTTCGGGCATCGTCGTTTTGTCGACTAAGGCGTGACCGATCGCGTCGTGGAAGGGGCCTTCCGGTTTTTCGCCGACGGCGACGCCGATCTTGGCGCGGTCTACGGGGAGGAAGAGATAATATTTCCCGTTGGCTTGGATTGCGTCGGGTGCCCACGCCCATTTTTCAGCCCACGCGAGATCTTTCAAATTGAAAATCGAACCGTGATCCTGCCAGGTTGCGAGGTCGGCGGTGGAAAACAGCCGCCAATCAAACATGTCATAATAGAGGGAATCCGGTTCGTCATGCGAGGTGTAGACGTAGAGCCGGTCGCCGAATACGCGCGCTGCAGGGTCAGCCGTGAAGAGGTGGGGTGCGATGGGATTACTGCTGCCGAAAGCGGCCGAGGTAAAAAGCCAAAGCAGGCAAGCGGTGTGAAGAATAAAGCTCAGTTTCACGAATGAGGAGGCGTGGCCGGTTTGAGTTGTGGTGATTTATTTTGAAACAGCAAAGGGACGAATTCGTGCAGGCTGCGTCGCCAGGTCTGCCATTCGTGCGCGGTGCCGGGGGATTCGTAATAGATATGTTTGATGCCGGCAGTCGCGAGGGCGTCATGATAATTTTTGACGCTGGCGTACATGGTGGCTGTTTCGGTAGTACCGATGCTGAGGTAAAGCACGTTAATATTTTTGTTGAAAGCGTTGGCGTCAGCCATCACGCCGCCGTGAGCGGTTTTGAAATTAAACGTTCCGCCGCCAAAAGCGCCCCCTGCGCCGCTGAATCCGCCGAAGGAGGAAAAGGTGTCGAGGTGTTTCAGGCCGATCACAAACGTCTGCATGCCGCCCATCGAGAGGCCGGCCATCGCGCGGTGGTCGCGATCAGGGAGCGTGCGGTAGGTCGAGTCCACGAGCGGAATCAGGTCGTCGATGAAGACATGTTCGAAGGCGTCGAACATCCGGCTGAAATCCGGTGGCAGGGTGCCAGTGCCGGCCTTCGGCGGACCGAGTGGAACTTCCGGATCGCCGGGACGCCGGGCGTAACCCTGGCTCATGACGATCAACATCGGCTGGGCTTTGCCCTCGGCGATGAGGTTGTCCATGATCTGACTAACGCGGCCCTGCGTGACCCAGCCGCGTTCGTCTTCGCCGCCGCCGTGCTGGAGATAAAGTACGGGGTAACGCGTGGTGAGAGCTGCGTCGTAGCCGGGCGGCGTGTAGACGAAAAGGCGACGCCAGCCATCGGTGGTTTTGGAATGATACCAACGCTCGCGAATCTCGCCATGCGGGACATCTTTCGGTGAATAGAAGTCGGTGCCAACCTCGGGGATTTCGATGCCGCTGCATTGTTTTCCGCAGCCATAAAATGATTCGCTCGCAGGATCGGACACCCACGTATCGTCAACGATGAGCCAGTAGTAATGAAAGCCCGGGATCAGCGGATCTGTCGTCGCGGTCCAAGTGCCATCAGAGTCGCGCGTGGCGGAATAAGTTTTATCAACGTGGAATTGCACGCTTTGGGCCTGGTCGGCTTTGACGCGGAATTCGACGCGCAGGTCGGGCAATACACGGGGGTAGTCGGCGCCGCGGATGTTGGTGCTGGCCGGTACGCCAGGCAGGGGAGCAGCGGCGCAGCTGATACTGGTGCCCAGCAGGAGGCAAGACAGGGCGAAGCCCAGAGCATTTCTCATGAGTGAAAAGGCAATAGATGTTTCGGCGGTTGGCAGGCCCGACTTTAATCATTCAGTAGAAATTACGAATTGGACCACGTCTTAACATCGAGATTTATTTTCAGATCGTCGTCGATAACGATGGCATCGGCATCTTTGAGTGCCATGTTGCCGTCGCTGACAGGCCTCACGTTCGAGGGGCGGCGGCGATGAAGAAATGCGCAGCGATGAGGTTGCCTCGGACGACGCAGGGTAAGACAAGCTGTAACCATAGACCGATCTTGAGGAGGAATAATTTCACGATTGAAGGTTAATTGCTCCTGTGAGCGGAGTGCTCTATCTGGTTCGGATGTACCTGTGGTCCGCTCAATTTATTTCGGTAAAATCAATTCCCAGTACCCGACATCAATCCACTGGTCGAATTTCCAGCCGACTTCTTTGAACTGGGCGACTTTCTGGAAGCCGAATTTTTCGTGGAGTGCGACGCTGGCGGTATTTGGTAATGCGATGCCACCGATAACGCAGTGAAGATTTTGTTTCCGAAGTTCGGCTAACAAGGCGGTGTAGAGCGTGGTACCCAGACCCCGGCCGGTGGCTGCCTTGTCCAGATAAACGGTGGATTCTACGGCGTAGCGATAGGCGCAACGGGATTTCCATTTGCTGGCGTAAGCGTAGCCGAGAATGCGTTGGTTTTCCTCGTATACCAACCATGGCAGCTCGGCGGCTTGAGTGTCGGCGATGCGTTGAGCCATTTCTTCAATTGCCACCGCTTCTTCCTCAAACGTCACCGAGGTATTGACTACATAGTGATTATAGAGGGCGGCAATTGCAGTGGCGTCGGCGTTGGTGGCGGAACAGATCATGAATTTTTCGTATCGTGCGTTTACCGAGGTGGGGCTGGGAGCAAATGGCCTTGGCTCACGGCGTCGTCGATCATGCGTACGGCGTATTCCCAGATGGTACGCGAACCTTCGACGACGTGGGCGTTGCGGGCGAGCACCCGGTCTTGGGTGACGCCATGCTTGGTCCAAGCATAACCTTCGGTGAGGCAATTCAGAAGCATGGGGTGGAAGCGGTCACAGGCGGCGGCGAATTTTGCTTCAGGGCTTTTCTGCTCTTCAAACTCGTCCCATAGCGCACGGAACTCGGTTGTCTGATCGGGCGGAAGCAGTCCGAAAATCCGGGTCGCAGCTTTGGCTTCGCGCTCGTGCTGGTCAGCCATGTTTTTCGTGTCGTAGGCGAAGGTATCACCAGCGTCGATTTCCACGAGATCGTGGATCAGTACCATTTTAAGAACGCGCAGGACATCAAGCGGCTGGTGGTTGCTGTGTTCGGCGAGCACGATGATCATGAGCGCAAAGTGCCAGGAATGTTCGGCGCTGTTCTCCGCGCGACGGCTTTGGGTGAGGAGCGTCTGACGGAAAATTTCTTTCAGCTTATCGGCTTCGACAATGAAGCGCATCTGGCGTTCGAGTCGTGCAGCGGGGGAGAGGGGAGTGGGCACGGGCAGACGACAGCAGAATTCCGCGCGGTTGGGAATGGAGGAATTGAGGTAAACGCGGAATGCAGAAATTAATTCAGGCTGGCTCAATACCTCGCTGACTCCCGCACCAAAGCTTGCGCGGCAAGGAAATTGAGCTCTCTTGAACGGATGCGAAATCCAGCCCGTTTCTGTCTCCCTGCGTCGCTCCTCACCGCTCTGGCTTCGGTCATTATATATCTTCCTGCAATGGCAACTGTTGTCTCTCCCTCAAATCCTGCTCCTACTTCACTGCGCTATCCCCACAGCACTCCGGGATCGCAGGTGGATGATTATCACGGCACCAAAGTCGCTGATCCCTACCGGTGGCTTGAAGACGTCGATTCAGCCGAAACCAAAACCTGGGTCGAAGCCCAGAACAAGGTGACCTTCGATTTTCTCGCGACCCTGCCGCAGCGCGAAGCGATCAAGACGCGGTTGACGGCTTTGTTTAATTTTCCCCGCTTCAGTCTGCCGTCGAAGGAAGGCGGTAAGTATTTCTACACCCACAACACCGGTCTGCAGAATCAAGCGCCGCTTTACGTGAAGGATTCTCTCGCGGCGGAACCCCGGCTTCTGCTCGATCCGAATACGCTCTCCACCGACGGTACGGTCGCGCTGAGCGGTTATCTGGCCTCCGAGGACGGGAAGTGGCTGCTCTATGGGACCGCCGTTTCCGGTTCGGACTGGAATGAGTTTCGGGTGCGCGCTATTGCCACGGGTCAGGATACCAAGGACGTGATCAAGTGGGTTAAATTTTCCGGCATGAGTTGGACGCACGACAGCAAAGGTTTTTTCTATTCACGGTTTCCGGAGCCGAAGCAGGAGGCGAATTCCACGTTCAGTGATCTCGCCAACCAGACAGTGTATTATCATCGCCTCGGTACGGCGCAGGACGCCGATAGCCTTATCTTTGCCTCGCCTGATTTCCCGAAGCGGGGGTGGGGCGCCCAGATCACGGCCGATGGCCGCTACTTGTTGCTGACGGGCACCGAAGGCACTGATCCGCATCATCGGCTTTACTATATTGATTTGAAGGACGCACAAAATCCCGATCTCTCCGGCTCGGTGGTGAAACTGGTCGATGTGATCGAAGCAGTCTACAACGTTATCGGCAATCAGGGCACCGTGTTGTTTGTGCAAACTGATCTTGCTGCGCCGCGGAACAAAATCATCGCGATCGATTTGGCGCATCCGGATAAATCCAACTGGCAAACGTTGGTGCCTGAGTCGAAAGATGTCATCGATTCGGCCGGGGTGATCGGCCACCGGTTTGTCGTGAGTTACATGCAAGATGCGCGCAGCCGGCTGGCGCTTTTCACGCTTCAGGGTGAGGCCTTAAAGGATGTGGTTTTGCCCGGGATTGGAACCGTCGCCTCGGTCAGCGGCCGGCATGATGAGGATGAGATGTTTTTTAATTTCACGTCGTTCGTTTTCCCCACCACGAACTATCGCCACGATCTCGCAACGGGCACGACGGCGGTTTTCCAAGCACCCCAAGTGGCGTTTGATCCGTCGCTCTATGAGACAAAACAGATTTTCTACGCTTCAAAGGATGGGACCAAGGTGCCGATGTTTATCACGGCGCGCAAAGATCTGAAGCTCGATGGCTCGCATCCCGCGCTGCTCTACGCCTATGGCGGCTTTAATATTTCATTGCAGCCGGCCTTTTCCCTCACCGCGATCATGTGGCTCGAACTCGGCGGCATCTACGCGATGCCGAATTTGCGCGGCGGCGGCGAATATGGCCGGGAATGGCACGAAGCAGGAATCAAGGAGCGCAAACAAAACGTGTTCGATGATTTTGCCGTGGCCGGCGATTATTTGGTGCAGGAAGGTTATACCTCGCATAATCGGCTGGTGATTCGTGGCGGCTCCAATGGTGGTTTACTCGTGGGCGCAACGGTCAACCAGCGGCCTGATCTTGCGCGCGTCGCGCTGCCGGCGGTTGGCGTGATGGATATGTTACGCTTTCAGAAATTCACCATCGGCTGGGCTTGGACGAGTGATTATGGTTCGTCGGACGAGGCGGATGGATTTAAATATCTCTCAGTATATTCACCGGTGCATAACGTGAAGGCTGGGGTCAAATACCCCGCGGTGCTCGTGACGACCGGCGATCACGATGATCGGGTCCATCCTGGGCACTCATTCAAATATACGGCTGCCATGCAGACCGCTAATCCAACCGCCGAATTTCCCACGTTAATTCGTATTGAAACCAAGGCTGGCCACGGCGCGGGTAAGCCCATGACCAAAGTGATCGAGGAGATCGCGGACGAACTGGCTTTCGCCATCTACTTTACGGGTACGCCGGAAAAATAAAGATCCCCGGAGCAAGCACTGGGGCATTTCATCAAGGCGATCGGTGCCGGACATATCTTCTCTCCCTCTTCATGTAGCGACGAGCGCCAGCGAGTCGTGGTACGTCGGCTTGCTGGCGCTCGCCGCTACGTTCTAGCCAAGCCGTGGCTAGCTCCGGTGGATCAGACCCACTGGGAATGAAGAAAGCAGGGCAAGACTGCGACGAGTGCGATGCCTATTTGCGAAACGGGCGTTCTTAGCTATTTCAAACGTCCATGCCAAAATTGCACGATCCACTCCGTCTCGGCGCGCTGACTCTGCCCAACCGAATTATCATGGCTCCACTCACGCGTTGCCGTGCTGGTGCCGGACGGGTGCCGACCGAGCTCATGGCGGATTATTATACGCAGCGAGCTTCGGCGGGTTTGATTCTATCCGAAGCAACGGCAGTGGATCCGATGGGTGTAGGTTATCCTGATACGCCAGGCATCTGGTCGGAGGAACAGGTCGCCGGTTGGAGAAACATTACCTCCTCCGTTCGTGCCGCTGGCGGTCGGATGTTTTTACAGCTCTGGCATGTGGGGCGGGTGTCGGATCCGGTTTATCTCAATGGCGCTTTGCCCGTCGCCCCGAGTGCGGTGGCGCCGGCTGGCCATGTCAGCTTGATCCGTCCAGAAAAAGCATTCGTCACGCCGCGAGCCTTGGAGTTGGCCGAGATTCCCGGAATTGTTGCCGCCTTTCGGCGCGGAGCAGAAAATGCGCAGCGAGCCGGTTTCGATGGCGTCGAGATCCACGGGGCCAATGGCTATTTGCTCGATCAGTTTTTGCAGGATGGTTCCAACCGGCGCGACGATGAGTATGGTGGTTCCGTGGCGAATCGGGCGCGACTGCATCTCGAGATTACGGATGCGGCCATTGACGTCTGGGGAGCGGATCGCGTCGGAATGCATATCGCTCCGCGCTGCGATGCCCATGGGATGGGCGACAGCAATCCGGCGGCGACCTTCGGTTATTTGGCGGGTGAACTGGGCAAACGCAAAATTGCTTTTCTCTGCGCGCGCGAATCGCTGGGGACGCCACGCCTCGGACCCGATTTGAAACGAGCTTTCGGTGGCGCCTATATTGCCAACCAAGGGTTCACTGCTGCCACTGCTCAGCAAGTTTTGGATGCCGGGGAGGCGGATGCGGTGGCTTGGGGCGGACTATTTATTGCCAATCCTGATTTGCCCCAGCGCTTCCGACTGAGCGCGGAGTTGAATAAGCCCGATAGTACGACCTTCTATGGCGGCTCCAATAATGGTTATACCGACTACGCGGCTCTGACTGCGTAAAGGTTAGGGACGGCGGCGCATTGGAGAATGCTTCGGCGGCGTTTCCTTTTTTGTTGAAGATAGCGCGGTCAGGTTATGAGCCTGTATTTCATGTGCTTGAGGGCAGAAAATTTCGCGCAACCCAGTAGCCGGACTTTTGGTGGTCACGGATTTACGTCATACCCGCTTCTGTTCTGAGCATCTCTGCGCCTGAGGGATTGCTTTTGGGGGGGCAGCTCTGCTTTTCTGAACGTTCCATGAAAATCCTCGTCGCCGATAAGATCTCACCCAAGGGAGTCGCCTACCTGCGTTCGCAGCCGGGCTTTGAAGTTATTGAGGCTTACGGCTCTTCTCCGGCCAAGATTTTGGAATTGGTGAAAGACGTGCATGCGATCGCCGTGCGCTCGGAAACGAAGATCACCGCGGAGGTTTTTGCCGCTGCTCCTTTGCTGAAAGTGGTAGGCCGTGCGGGCGTAGGCGTCGATAATGTCGATGTCGAAGCCGCCACCGAACGGGGCGTCATCGTGATGAATACGCCTTCCGGCAACACGATCGCGACTGCGGAACTGACCTTCACTCATATTTTGTGCGGAGCGCGTCCCGTGCCGCAGGCCGCTGCGTCGATGAAAGCGGGGCAGTGGGATCGTAAGAATTTTTCCGGCATCGAACTTTTCAAGAAGACGCTCGGTATCGTCGGTCTGGGCCGCATCGGCACCGAAGTGGCCAAGCGCGCCCAAGCTTTCGGCATGCGCGTGCTGGCGTTCGATCCGTATCTCGCCCCGAGCCGCGCCAAAGCCATGCAGATCGAAGGCGTCACGCTGGATGAACTCCTCGCGCAGTCGGACTATATTACGGTGCACATGCCGTTGACCGATCAAACGCAGTACATGATCGACGAAGCCGCGTTGGCGAAGTGCAAGAAAGGCGTCCGTCTTTTTAACTGCGCTCGCGGTGGTATTATTAAAGAGGCCGCGTTGATTGCCGGCTTGAAGTCCGGTCACGTGGGCGGAGCTGGGTTGGACGTATTTGAAGACGAACCGCTCGCGGCCGATAGCGAGCTGCGCAAATTCCCCAATGTTAACCTCACCCCGCATCTCGGTGCTTCGACCAACGAAGCGCAGGAAGCGGTGGGCATCGAAGTCGCCGAGCAGATCGCCGATGTCTTGAGCGGCGGCGTCATTCGCAATGCCGTCAACATGCCTTCGTTGGACGCGGCCACTCTCAAAGTGGTCGGACCGTACCTCAACTTGGGCGACAAACTCGGCACGCTCGTGCAGCAGCTGGCGACCAATCGCGTGGAGCGCATCCGCATTACGTATTGGGGCAAAATTCTGGATCTCGACGCCAACCCGGTCACGCGTTCGATCCAGCGCGGGTTCCTCAGCCGCATCAGCGGAGAGAGCCTCAACTTCATCAATGCGCCCGGCGTCATGCAGCGCCTCGGCATGCAGGTTGAGATCATCAAATCCAATCTCGAGTCAGATTATACCGAGCTCATCCAGGTCGAAGGTGTGCAGGCGGACGGCACGGTGGTTTCAGCCACCGGGACGTTGCTCGGCAAGGGCAACAACCCGCGTCTCGTTTCTTTGAACGGTCGCGATGTCGAGGCCGCTCCTTCAGGCAAACTGCTCGTCTACGAGAATCTCGATCAGCCTGGCATCATCGGCATGATTGGTACCTTGCTCGGCAAGGATAAGGTGAATATTGCGGCGATGTCCCTCAGTCGTACGACGGTGGGCGGGACGGCGCTGGCCGTGCTTAACCTTGACAGCGAGCCCAGTGCAGCGGCGCTTAAGGAATTGACCGCTCATCCCGCGATCAAGCAGGCTCAGGTCATACACCTTTGATGGATTACTCACCCTACATCGTCGCTTCCGCTGTAGGTTATATTCTCGGCTCCGTGCCCAATGGCTACCTCGTGGCCAAGGCGCACGGCGTAGATATTTTCAAAGTCGGCAGCGGCAATCCCGGGGCTACGAACGTCAAACGCGTGCTCGGGGAAAAATTTGGCGACAAGGGCAAACGCGCGGGCAATCTGGTTTTCGTACTCGATGCGGTGAAAGGCGCGTTGGCCGCGGGGTGGCCATTTTCGCTTAATCCGAATTGGATGGCATTGGCGATTCCTGTCGAAGGAGGAGTTAACAAACTAGACAGATTTACGCCACAGTTAATTGGGCTCATGGCCCTTATCGGTGTCGTCGCCGCCGTACTCGGACACTCCTTCTCTATTTTCACTAAATTCAAAGGAGGTAAAGGAGTGGCGACCGCCGCCGGTGGCTTGGTGGTGCTGATTCCCGGTCCCTGTTTGCTCGGCGTCGTCGTCTGGGTGCTATCTTTTTATATTACCCGGTATGTTTCTCTCGGCTCCATTCTATCGGCCGTGGTGGTGCCGGCGGCCAGTTGGATCCAAGGAAATCCTTTGCCTTTAAATATCGTGGCGACGGTCTTGGGTGTTTTTGTTGTTTTTCGCCATCGGGAAAACATCAAACGCCTGCTCAACGGCACCGAAAACCGGTTCGTCAAAAAATCCAGCGCACCAGAGGGAAAGGAGAAACCTGGCACCCAGCCCTGATCACCTTGAGTGGCTCGCGGGTGGGGCAAAATGACGAGACCTGTACAACGGCCTTGCCAAGCGGTGCCCCGGCAGGCCAATAACAACCGTTTAATTCCATGGCATTGATCGTACAAAAATATGGTGGCACCTCGGTCGGCGATACCGACCGAATTAAGAACGTTGCCGCCCGCATCAAAGTGGCGCGCGACGAGGGGCATCAATTGGTCGTCGTCGTCTCCGCTCGCGCCGGCGTGACAAATGAACTCATCGCTCGCGCGAAGGCCTGTAACCCGCGGCCTGATTCGCGTGAGCTCGACATGCTCCTCGCCATCGGCGAACAGGAAACCATCGCGCTCACCGCCATGGCGCTCCACGCGATCGACGTCCCGGCGGTTTCGTACACCGGCGCCCAAGCGGGCATCGTCACGGATCTCGTCCACACCAAGGCGAAGATCATGAATATTTTCCCCACCGCCCTGCGCAACGATCTCAAGGCCGGCAAAGTCATCATCGTCGCCGGCTTTCAAGGCATGAATGAACACGGTCAAATCACCACGCTGGGTCGCGGTGGTTCTGACCTGACGGCCATCGCTCTCGCCGCCGCAGTCCAAGCCGACAAGTGCGAAATATACACCGACGTCGACGGCGTTTATACGGCTGATCCGCGCTATGTGAAGGATGCCACCAAGCTGAATGAAATCAGCTACGACGAAATGCTCGAACTCGCCAGCCAGGGCTCGAAGGTCATGCAGTCGCGCTCCGTCGAATTCGCCAAAAAGTACGGCGTCGTTTTTGAAGTCCGCAGCAGTTTTAACCACAACCCGGGAACCATCGTGAAAGAAGAAGTTGCCTACATGGAAAAGGTCATCGTCCGCGGCGTCGCCGTGGATAAAGACCAAGCCAAAGTCATCATCAGCCATCTGCCAGACAAGCCCGGCAGTGCCGCCGCTGTCCTGCGCGCGCTCGCTGATGCCAGCATCAACGTCGACATGATCGTGCAGAATGTCGGCCATCAAGGATTCGCCAATGTGACCTTCACGGTGCCGAAGGATGACGCGCAGAACGCCGTTCGGGTCTTGCCCGCAGTATTCGCGAAACTCGGGGGTGGGGAAGTCGCCGCCTTCGACAATATCGCCAAGCTTTCCGTGGTGGGTGTCGGCATGCGGACGCACGCCGGCGTCGCCGCCCAGATGCTCGAAGCGTTGGCCGAAGCCGGCATCAACGTCGAGCTCATCGCCACTTCCGAGATCAAGATAACGCTCGCCGTCTCACGCGAACGCGCCGACGACGCCCAGCGCGCCGTCCACAAATCATTCGGCTTGGGCAAGAAGGAGTGAGGAATCGGGGTAGGGCGGATCTCTCTAATCCGCCGTGCCTGGCGTAGGTTGCGCGCTTGCCGCGCAACGTGGCGCGACGAGCACGCCACCTACCTCCCGATAAGCCTCGCGGGATAACGCGCGCTACCACCAGAAATTTTATTGGCCTGAGCCGGGAAATATTTATTAACATCGGTAGCGCATGAAATTCATCAGCACACGCGGCCAGACCGAGCCGCACACGTTTACCCAAGCCGTCGCCATTGGCTTGGCTCCGGATGGCGGGCTGTTCCTGCCGGAGCGGCTGCCTGACATCAGCCCGCGTTTATCCGCCTGGCGGAATCTTAGCTATGCCGAGCTGTGTAATGAATTTCTCGCCCTGTTCGCCACCGATGTGCCTTTGGATGTCATCGAACAGCTTACGCGCCGCTCCTACGCGACTTTCACTCATCCCGAAATCGCGCCCTTAAAAAAACTCGATGATCGCACCTACGTGCTCGAGCTCTTTCACGGACCGACACTCGCCTTCAAAGATTTCGCCCTGCAATTGCTCGGGAATTTCTACGGCTGGCAAGGCGAGCAAACTGGCCGCAGCATCAATGTGCTCGGCGCCACGTCCGGCGATACCGGCGCCGCCGCCATCCACGGACTTCTCGGCAAACCGCGTACTGCAATTTTTATTCTGTATCCCGAAGGCCGGGTCTCGCCCTTGCAAGAACGCCAGATGGCCTGCACGGGGGCGGCGAATGTCCACGCGCTCGCCATCGACGGTTCCTTTGACGACGCGCAAAACGCCCTGAAGAATATTTTCGGTGAGCGCGATTTTGCGGCGAAGCACCGGCTCTCCGCCGTCAACTCAATCAATCTACTCCGCGTGCTGGCCCAATGTGTTTACTATCTCTACGCTTGGCTGCGGTTAGCCGAGAGTGAGCGACTCAATGTGGAGTTCGTGGTGCCCACCGGGAATTTCGGCAATGTTTTTGCCGGCTGGTTGCTGCAGCGCATGGGCGTGCCCATTCAGAGCTTCAAGATCGCCACGAATCAAAACGATATTCTCCACCGTTTTTTCCTGAGTGGAGAATACCGGATCGATACCGTGCAACCCAGTTTGGCCCCTTCGATGGATATCCAAGTGGCGTCCAATTTTGAGCGTTTTCTCTATTATTCCTTGGACGAGGATTCGGCGAAGCTGCGCACTGTGATGGCCGACTTGAAAGCCAACGGGCTTTATCGATTCGAGAATTTCGATCGCGACACCTTCAGTTCCTCCTGTGCCACGGATGCGGACATCACCGGCATCATCCGCCGGGTTTATGAGCGTTACCAGTACGTGGTCGATCCGCACACCGCCTGCGCGTTTCAGGAGCTAAATCGTGATCGCATCAGCATCGTGCTCTCGACGGCGCATCCCGCGAAATTCCCTGCCGCCTTGGTGGACGCCATCGGCACCGAGCCCACGCATCCCGCGCTCGATGCGCTGAAATCGCGACCCATCGTGAAGCACCTTCTCCCCGCCACCGAAGCCGCGATCAAAGCGTACATCGATCAGCACGCAGTGTGAGACAGTCAGAACGGCTGGCTGTTTCAATTCGCCATTGCCTCGGCGGATTCGTTTGCATTGATTTGTTTGAGCTTTGTCTACCCCCAGTCTGTAAATGTCCGATCCTGATCGCCCGACTTCCCCGGGCGTTTTATTACTAGCAAAATTGACTCATGAAAAACTCAGCGTTCAAAAAACATCCTGTCGCCTTTGCCCCGTTAGTTTGGCTGGTAGGATTATTTATCTTTGCTTTGCCTCAGGTCGCCTTGGCCAAAGAAAAATGGGAGGCAATTCCTGCGGAAGATCTCGCCGCCACGGAGTGTAAAGCCTACCCCGGTTCAAGTGCGGAAATTTTATTCGACCGACTGGTGCTCGACACTGCGGGCAAATCGCAAAACCAACGATATTATCAGCGGATCAAGATCTACAGTGCCAAAGGCGCGACCGAAGCCGGTGTCCTCGGAATAGAATATCCGGATAAACATGAGGTTTGGGGCCTGGCGGCCCGTGTAACCAAACCAGCAGGAGGAGTAATCGAATACACCAAAAAAGATTTCACGGAGAGCATCGCCGTGAAAAAGGGATCGGTGAAAACCAATAGGCTGACTATTGCGATTCCTGATCTGGGCACGGGAGATGTCCTGGAATATAGCTGGACGCAAAGCGTGGATAGTGCAGCGGGTAATTATCAGTGGTGGTATTGCCAACGCACTTTGCCGGTCAGGGAATTCGTGTTCTCCGTTGAATCGAGCCAGCAGGATTATTCCTTGCTCTGGTTCAATATGGCCAATGCGAAAATTGCCAAGAGCGGAAGCTATGAGGGCAAGTTGGTGATCAAGGATCTGCCCCCATTCGAGGATGAGCCCCACCTGCCGCCCGAACGCGATGTTCGTGGTTGGTTTCTGGTTCTATATAAAAATCCCTACATGCGGTGGTATGACAAAAAAGATGAATTTTGGAAATTGTTGTCATCGTATTATGAAGAGGAGTTCCGTCTGGAGATTAGACCGAACGGTGACATCAAGGCGAAATCAGCCGAGCTCACCAAGGGCCTGAGCTCAGACGAGGAAAAACTGAAAGCGCTTTATGATTTTTCCCAGACCTCCATCACCAATTTTGACTATTTCAAAAACGCCGACCTGCTGGTGGCAAAGAAGAAACTCGATGATAAGGATCGAAGCCAGTCGCCGGCTCGGACCATGGCTTTAAAAACCGGTTACACCGATCATGTGAATCAATTATTTGCCTCCTTGGCGAAGGCCGCAGGTTATGATGTCCGGCTGGCGTGGAGCGCATCCCGTTACAGTACTTTTAATATCAGAAATCCCAATGGCTGGCTCTTTATCCAGGATCACATTGTGGTCGTCCGGCTGGGGGACGCCTGGCGGTACTATTCTCCGGGTGACTACTACGTCCCGGCCGGCATGCTGCACCAATCCAATGAAGAGGCCCCTTGTTTGATTCTCGATGCCAAAAAGGTGATTTTCGAGACCAACCCCACGGCCACGGCGGACAAATCTCTCGTGCAACGCAAGGGTCGCTTCACCTTGGATTCTGAGGGTAACCTTGAAGGCGAAGTCGAACTTACTATGTCCGGACATGCCGGGAGCAGTCGAAAGCAAGATTGGGCAGACAAACAGCAGGAGGAAATTGATACTGATTTCCGTGCGGCCATCACCAAGCAGATGTCCGCCGCCGAAGTGAGTGACTTGAAATGGGAGAATTTGTCGGGCAACACCCTGCCCTTGATCGCCCGTTACAAAATCAAGGTTCCGGCCTATGCCGATCTAGCCGGGTCGAAAGTAATTGTTGCTCCCAATGTTTTTGAACATGGGGCCACAGCGATGTTCACCTCCGAAAAACGAAAGTTCGCGATCTATTTCCCCTATGCCTGGAGTGAGCACGATGATATTGAGATCGCCCTGCCGGAAGGGTACACTCTCGATGCAGGCAGTTCTCCGGCCAATGTGGGCAAAACGACCGGGGCCGTCGGAGTGAGCTATCAAGTGGGTTTCAAGGGCAAGTCTCGCAAGATCGTTTACCAGCGCGATTTCGCCCTGGGGGCAAACGGCATGGTCGCCTTCCAAGCGCAGAGTTATCCCGCGCTTAAGCAAGCCTTCGATGCCATAACTCGATCGGATGAGCACACGCTGGTGTTGAAACAGATCGTGATTGCGAATTCAACGGTATCAGCTCCTGCCACAGTCCCGGCCCCATCAGCGCAATAACGCTATGAAAAAATTACTACGCTTTGTGGTGCTCGCCGGCTTTTTTGTGATCGGGGCTATCGCGCGAGGTGAGGCACCGGAGTGGCTGAGAAATGCCGCAAAACTAACCACCCCGGAATCCGCTAAGAACGCCCCCGCCGTGGTGCTCATGGACGAAACCTCCATCGAAATTAATCTTCAGGGCGGTTACACTGAGGTTCATCGGAAGGCGATCCGCATCCTCCATAATGCCGGTTATGATCAGGCCGCAGGTACTTTGTTTTACCTCGGAACTGCGGACAAAATTAACTACCTCGGTGCTTGGCTGGTGAGGCAAAGCAAAACCGTCGAAAGTCGAATGAGAAACGACTGGTTCGACTTTGCCTCCAACGCCAACGGAGCCGTCGTTGATGAACAGCGAGTTTACGTGGTGAGCCTGACTGACAAAGTGGCCGTCGAAGATGTCTTTGGCTACGAAACCAAGAAGCAAGGCACACTCCTCGTGGCACAATTGTTCTGGGGGTTTCAGTCCCGTCTGCCGGTGTTGGCTGAAAGTTTGAAGTTAACCCTTCCGCCAGGCTTCGGGCTCGATCAGAAAATATTCGGCCCACGCCCACTGCAGGCGGTCTCGTTGGGTGCCCAAACTTGGTCCTGGTCGCTCGGTGAACGTCCCTATCACGCAGAGGAGCCATACGAACACCCGACGGCGCGAACGGATGCCGAATTGATTTTACGCATAAGTCCTCCGACTGGCGCTACAGCCTTTCTTCCCCGCACCTTTGCCAGCTGGGCTGAGGTCGTCGATTATTATCAAACACTCAGTACCGGCCAGTGCGATACCAGCACTTCCTTGGCGACGAAAGCGCATGAGCTGGTCGCGAATAAGACGGATACTTTGGCCAAGATTCAGACGATAGGCGGCCATGTGCAAAAGCTCCGCTATGTTGCGTTCAACCAAGGTTTGCGTTTCGGCTACGGCTATAAACCACGCAAGGCATCTCTCGTTTTTTCCACCGGCTTTGGTGACTGCAAAGATAAATCCAATCTATTGGTCTCCATGCTCCGTGAGGTTGGGATCAAAGCGCATCTGGTCAGTGCTTATCTCGGTCAGGATAGAAAAGTTTCACCGGAGTTCCCTACGCCATCCCAGTTCAATCATGCCATCGTTGCCATTGAGGTGGGCGAAGAAATTCAACTGCCCGCAGTGGTGAACACGGGAAAATATGGCCGGCTTTTGTTTTTCGATGCCACCAACCCGTACACTCTGGTGGGAGATTTATCGGATTCGCTGCAGGGCGGATTGGTTCATGTGGAAATCGCGGGCAACGATTCTCTGACCATGCTTCCGCAGTTTTCTGCCGAGACTGATTTCTGTTATGATCGCCGACTGGACCTCGCGCTCACCCCTGAGGGTGCGTTGCAGATCACCGGCAAAGTAGCCGGAGTCGGACAAACCGGTGCCCGGTTGCGCAATCAGTTTGAACAGGCCAATATGCCCAAAGCGTTGGATGAGCTGGTTACCCAACAATTGAATGACAAATTCCGCAGTGCCGCCGTTCTCGCGAAAACAACCGCGGACGATCCGGCCACCGGTAAATGCGCCCTTTCTTTCACGTGTGTGCAGCCGAAATATGTCCAATGGCTTCAGGATAAGACCGGCATTATTAAACTGGATCTGCTCAGCCGAAAATACCTGCCGAATTTTTCGGAGAAAGTGCGACTCCTTCCTATCGGAGTGCCCCCCTTGGCAATCAATGACGAGATAGTTCTCGCTCTGCCATCGGGCTTTGTGGCCGCCGAGTTTCCCCCGAGCACATCGGTCCAGTCGCCCTATGGCAGTTGCGCCATCACTTGTGAGGTCGTTGGGGGCACCGTGGTATTTAAGCGGTCGGTGGTGCTGAATAAATCCGAAGTCCCGGTAGCTGATTACGACAAGCTTCGGCGTTTTTTTAGCGATATCACCAAAGCCGACCGTGCGACCGTGCTGCTCAAGCCCCAAAGTTAAGCTTAGTGGGCGTCTAAAAAGCCTGCCCGGGGTAGGGCGGGACGCTGGGAGCGCCGCGCTTTACCCGTGAGGAACGCACCGACGAAAGCGCGCCCAGCAGTCGCGCCCTACCTTTTTAGACGCCCTCTTAGAGCTAAAAGTGTAGCCGCGTTGGAGCATAGCGACAACGTGGTCACACCGGCGAATCACGCTTTCGCCAACGGCTCAAGCGCGGCTACATAATTCATGAAAATACTCCGGTAATTTGTGTCATTGTGAGGCAACCGCATCGGGAGTTGTGGGTTGATTCACCGATGAATTGTTGGGCCAGCGCCTCAATTTCCGCTCGCACTGGTCGATAAATGCAGTTCACTTACTTCATATGCCGTTCCGCCTTCCTTCCTCCCGGATCAATTGGACCAATAGCTCGTTCCTGATCAGTACCTTCGTCTTAACCTGCACCGCCGTTCCGCTCTATCTCTGGAACTACAGCGTGGATGCCTTTCAGGTCTCGATGTTCTTCTTCTTTTTCATCGCGACGGGATTAAGCATCACTCTTGGCTACCACCGCCTCTTTTCCCACGTCGCTTTTCAAGCCAGCTGGCCCGTGCGGCTGTTGACCTTGATTTTTGGCGCCTGCGCCTTCGAGAATTCGGCTTTGAACTGGGTTTCCGACCATCGCCGCCACCACAAGCATGTCGATCACGAGGATGATCCGTATGATATTTCCCAAGGCTTCTGGTATGCCCACATGGGCTGGATTCTTTTCAAACTCGATCCTGTGCCGCCACTCGACAACGTCGCCGATTTGCGCAAGGACCCGCTCGTGATGTGGCAAGATCGTTTCTACCTGCCTATTTCCATTGGATTCAGTTTTGTTCTCCCTTCCGTGCTGGGTGGATTGCACGCCGGTTGGATCGGGGCGCTGGGTGGTTTGCTGGTCGCGGGTGTGGCTCGCATCACGGCAGTGCAGCACATGACTTTTTTTATCAACTCACTTTGCCATACCGTCGGCCGTCAGCCTTATTCGGATCGTTGCAGCGCCCGCGATAGCTGGATCATGGCGATCTTCACCTTCGGCGAAGGCTACCATAATTATCACCACGAGTTTCAACACGACTACCGCAATGGTGTGAAATGGTGGCAATGGGATCCGACCAAATGGTCGATCTGGACTCTCGAAAAACTTCATTTGGTCCGCGGCCTTCGCCGCGTTCCGGATGAGAAAGTGCTGCTTTCCCAGCTCACCGACACCCGTCGTCGCTTGAACGAGCGTCTGACTTGTCAGAAGACGGTGCTGAACGTCCGCATTCGCGGTTTGCTGGCGAACTCGGATGCCAAGCTGCACCAGCTGAATGAACGTTGGACCGCGCTCAAAGCCCAGTACGCCGAAAAAGCCGATGCCCTGAAGTCCGAGTATTCGGAAAAAGCCGAAGTCCAATTTAAAGAAGCGCGCGCGGCCCTGGCGGAAATCCGTCTCGAAGTGCATCGCGCCCTGGAATTGCTGGAGCGCGTCCCGGTGATGGCGTGAGCGGGCGTTGGGGCGCGCATTGCTCGTCAAGTAACGATGTTGGAAACGTGACCCGGTCACGTTTCCTGCTGCGAGATTTGTTACAACCCGTCCAGAGGCCGGGTTCCACCTGACGGATCAGCTTCTTCGCCCTACGTGCCCGCCTATGACGTGCTGCGTTCCGCGGGTACAGCCACGGTGTAGTCGGCGAATGCACTGCCAATCACCGGATGCAGCCTACCACTGCGATCCAGCCGATGCAGCTTATAGCCGCACTCGCCGACGAGTAGCTGTTCAATGAGGGCGAAATTCTTATTGCCGTGCTCGTCGCCGAAACGTCCAAGCGTTTCAAAATAGATCACGGGCCGGAATTTCTTGAGCGATTGCTGGGCGCCACGAAATACACTGAGTTCCATGCCTTCGACATCGACTTTGATGAAATCCAGACGGGGTAAATTTTCCTTGGCGATGAAGCTATCGAGCGTGATCACGGGTACCGCGTGGGTCCCATCGGCTCCGAGCATCGCATTGCCGGGATTACCGGCTTCTTCCTGCCAGCGCAATTCGCCGGGAGCTTCGCCGACTCCGGTCGCATGCACCGTAATATTCGCCGCGAGAGAAGGATTTAGTGCGAGATTGGCGCGCAAGCGTACGAGGTTGGGCGGACCGGGTTCGAATGCGTAGACGCGTCCGGTGGGACTGGTGAAACGCGCCAAAGCCAAGGTGACAGCACCCACATTCGCTCCGACATCCAAGGCGATCCAGTCTGGCTTCGCCGTGCGTTTTAAGAGATGGATGAGTGCTGGCTCAAACGCATCGGACCACATGATACGTTCTACTTTAAAGCGAGTGCTGATGTTTACCCGCACATCGCCGAGATAGTGATCGTAGATGAATTCCAGCCCTTCCGGCATGGATTTACGCAGGTTCGGCCAACAGTCAGCCGTACGTCGACGGAGTCCGGCAGGTAGAAGATAAAGCAGTCCACGCTTAATTGCTCGTGCGGCTTGGGCCATGACGCTGATCGTTATCGGGTGTTTAGGGCAGGCAAGTGAAAAGAAAAACGAGACGTGACATGGGGCGCATTTCAGTATTTGGACTCTCCTGAATTTTTGATTGGGTAGGTGGCGCGCTTGTCGCGCCACGTTGCGAGGCAAGCTCGCAACCTACGAGTGGGGCATATCTCCTATGCCAAGAAATGGGATGCGCACCGTGCCGTGCTCGCGCGCGCTTTTTTTGAGTGTACTTATTAACGCTGGAAATAAATCGGTGAGCCCGTGACCGGAATCGGTTGGCCGGCTGTGAGCGGTAGTGGCAATCCCGTTATATCGGTGACTCGAATGCAATCGGTCGGAATTGTCACCATCGTGGGGCTGAGCGCGTAGACGATCGAGCATCGATCGAAGTGCCACCAAACGGCACCCTCGCGCTCTTCCCGTTGCTTGAAATTGTTCGAACCTACCAGACGATGGAATTCAACCACGGCGGCCCAAGCGGCCCGTGGCCGGAGACCACCGATGTCATCCGCCAAACCATAACCGCGAGCGCCGAGACGCCACCACCAGACGCGCTCAGTCATGCCCGAGCACAGAGAGATCAAAGCATAGCGCACCATATACTCTGCATAGGTCGTCTCATCGACATGCAATGGACTCTCGACGTAGTGCTTGGACGTATAGCCCGCGAGGGGGGAAAAATCTCCGGTACCGCTGAGAGGCCAATTGGTTTCCGTGATATAGAATCCGCGTTGGCCGTGGGTTTCGGCCATGGCGCGCCCCAGCACGCATTTTTCCAGCAAAGAAAACTTCCCTTGATAGTTCTCCGGTGCACCCCGGCGGTCGACATAGAGGTGGCACGAGAGACCGTCGATTTGTCCGGGCAAGCGGGCCAGCAACGGTGGATAAAAATGGTATTCGAAGTCGTTGACCGCTGGGCCGAGGATCGTGAGTTGGGGATAGCGTTTTCTCAGTTCGGGGATGCTCGCCCAAAGCGCGACGATTTCCGTGATGTTCCAGAGGCCCCATTTCACCCGGTTGACGGCGTGGCCGATTTCGACGAAACGCACGAGCGGGTGCAGGCGCTGGAGCGCGTCGGCGAGGAATCGCTGCCAAGCATCCGGGTAGAGCACTGCTTGGCGGGATTGAATGAGTCCGAGCGAAACTTCGTGGCCGCGGGCGACGAGTCGTTCAACCACTGCATGGCATGCGGCCAGTCCGGCTTCGCCTTGATGAAAATAGCAGCGCACAAAAACCGGCAAACCTGGGGTGGCGGTGAGCAATTCCAACTCAGCCTCTAAAGTCGGGGTGATTTCAAGGCAGACGCCAAATCGGCGGGTGAGATCGACGGGCTGGGCATAAGCTTGGGTTCGGAGCTTTTGGTAACGCTGCCGGAGGGCCAGCCCGCTGCGCAGGTTATCCCACGCCACCCGGAAAAGATCGGAGCTCGCGCGGAATTTACGGCGGTCACGCGAGGCGAGCACGACGAAGGGTTGGCCTGATTTTTTATCCCAGAGCCAGATATCCTGGAAGGCGGGGCGACCGGTAGAGATGTTTTTTTTCTTATGTTGATTCAACCAATCGCGAATCGGGTGGCGGTATTTCCGACTCTGGTTGTGCAGCGTACGCCGTGCTCGATATCCGCTTTCCCAACGGAGAAATGACGGTGGGACGTGGTCGTCATTGAAGTAGAGATGGAAAAAAATGAGCCGCAGGTAGGAGGGAAGCTCCAGCGTTGCCAAGTCGCGGGCGCGGAGCCGGAGACTGACCTCGGGGAGAATACGGCCGCGATTGAGATCGATGAAACCGGGCTCGCTCCAATTTCCATCCGGGGTCCGGCGCAGCAGAAAGTTTTGGCCACCCAGATCGTTGTGGAGAAAACCGCAATCGTGCATGCGACGCATGGCTCCGGCCGCGAAGCGCAGCAGGACGATATATTTTTCGGCGTCGGGATCTTCGCGCAACAACCGGCTCATCTCCGAATAGAGGTCGGTGCTGTCGTCGAGAAAACGCGTGATCAGATAGCTCTCCACGAGTCGCGCCCCGGCCCAGCGTTCGGCGTAGCCGATCGGCGGGGTGACCCCGGCGCCATGCTGCATCAGGTGACGCGCGTGAAGATACGAACGAGCCGCTTTGCTGCCTTTGGAACGATAGAAAAAGCTGCGTAGAAGCGTGGGAGCAGCGAACGACTTCACACACAGGTGGGCCTTGCCGGTGGGGTCGAGCGGATCGGATAACCGATAGATGCGATTGCGCACCCGATAAACCAATTTGTCCTCGGATTCGGCCAGGAGCGTGGGCAATTGATTCAACCACTCAGCGAAGGCGGGCGTGGCATAGGGTGATACAGTTTTCCCTTGGTAGCGGCAGCCGGGCGCAAAGTCAGAGAGGGAAGTGTCGGGAAGATCGGGCATCAGGGGCGTTGAGCGGTGGCTGAAAATTTCTGACGCAGTCGGTCAGGGCAAGCCGCAACTGGCTCAGGGGTCTCCGCAGGGTGTAATCGAAAGTGAAGTCAATCAACGGGCCGTGTGATCGGGTAGCGATAGGCGTCTGTGCCTGTCGGGCGAGCCTTGCGCTCAGCGGACAGGCAGGGACGCCTGTCCCTACAGCTGACTTCACTTTCAATTACACCCGTCTCCGCAGGAATATGATCATTGACCCGTTTTTGGTTTAGAATTGTTGATGGAGCGTGATTTCTCCCCTCACCAAACCCGACGCTCCGCTGCCCTGGTGGTTGCACCGTTGGTGGCTGGTAACATTGCTGGTGATGGCTCCCTTGTGGGGTCTGGGTTTGTTCACCCGGGTGGCTTGGACTCCGGATGAGCCGCGTGAACTCGCTTTATGTGGCGCGATGTTGGATCAAGCGCAGAAAGCGGTGCCGACGATCGCGGGTGAGCCATTCTGTGAAAAACCTCCGCTGACCTACTGGTTAGGCGCAGCGAGTTTGAATCTTTTCGGCCACTCGGCCGCAGCGGCGCGGATGCCTAATTTACTTTATGCACTCATCGGAGTGCTGGCGGTGGGCGGCTTGGCGGCGGCCATGGTGCGCCACATACGACCGAAGGATAATCGGGCTATCGCCACCGCCGCACTCGTGGCGGCGCTCGCTGCCGGAACCATGCAATTAATGATTCAGGTGCAGGTTTGGCTCGCGAGTGATGCGCCCTTGTTGATGGCTACCTGTGTGGCGCTGCTCGGGGCTTGGCGGGCGCTCACGGCGACGACTTCCCGGGCGCGCTTGAACTGGTGGTTGTTATTTCATGTGGGATTGATTTTGGGCTTTCTCGCAAAAAACATTGTCGGCTGGATGGTGCCGGTGGCAGCGGTCGGGGTGTATTGCTTGTGGGATCGCCGCTGGCGTGAGTTATTGCGCTGGGAACTGCATGCGGGCTGGCTGTTGCATGGGGCGGCGTTGGGGCCGTGGGTCGTTGCCGTCGGCGCACAACCGGACGGCGGCAAACTGCTGCGGATTTTCTTTTATGAAAACTTGGTCGGTCGATTTCTCCCCGTGGTCACAGAGCACCATTATATAAATGAGCACGTGAACTGGTGGGGGAAATATCTGGTGGAAGGTCCGGGCTATCTCGCGCCATGGACCCTATTGGCCATGGCGGCTTTTGCTCGGGTAACCGCCGCCGCGTGGCGGGGCCGCGATAGCGCAAGCCGGTTTCTCCTCGCCGCTATGGTTCCGGTGTTTCTGCTGCTATCGGTGGCGAGCACGGGCCGCGGTATTTATCTGGTGATCATTATGCCGGCCGTGGCGGCGGCTTTGGGCTGGTGGGTCGCGAATTTTCTGACGGGTGAAGTAAGCAAGTCCGAGAGTTTGGAGCGCTGGACAGTGGGAGGAACTTTGCTGCTGGCGGCTCTGTTGATTGGCCTCGTGACGCTCGTGGGCTGTATGCTTCCTTGGCTGATGGGAGAGGTCACTTGGCTGAGCAGTATGCTTGGAGCGCTGGTGTCAGTCGGAGTCTTTGGCTGGTTGCTTTGGCGGGCTGGGCGATGTTTTCGGCAGGATCGTTTCTCGGCCGCTCTAGGTCTAGCCGGATTGGGTTTGTTCATGGCGCTCGTTATCACTCTTGCCCGGGTTGTCCCGGGGTTCAATGCCTCGCAGGATTTGTCGCCGACCGTGCAGCAAATCGCGGCGCTGAGCAAAGACCACTCCCTCGTGATCTATCGACCGGACGAGACGATCCTCTCTCAACTTGATTGGCATGCCGGTCTGCGGCTGCTTACTGCCACGGACACGACGAGCGCCGCTGATTTTGCGCAACGGGATGCTCGCACGCTCATGCTGGTTAAGTTGTCGAGTGATCGCGTGACGGCGCCGATGCGCTGCCGATTACAGAAATTAGCAGCGTTCACTCATCTTCGTTTTTTGGAACCCAAGCCAGCGGCGGGCGATGGGCTCTTCGCCGCCGAGTTGGTCCAGTCCGGTTGGGTTTGCTGGCAGCGGCTGGAGATTCCGGCCGGCCGGCGTTACGGGATTTTCGGTCGGGCCGATTCACCGCTCGCGCGGGAATTGGCCGGCGCAAAATAAAAACGACCGCTCGTCAGTTAATATAAATCGGGATAGCCGGGCCCGCGGTGTTTGAAGCGCTTGTGGACCCAGAAATATTGCTCGGGCGCGCGACGCACCTGTTCCTCGATGAGCAAATTGATCCGCGTGGCGTCGGCGGCATGGTCAGGGGTGGGAAAATTCTCCAGTGCCGGGTGAATCGTCAACGTGTAGGAGTGATCGGCCTCGCGCTTCGCGAAATAAGGCACAACGGCGGCCTCGCTCAAAGTGGCAATTTTGCTGGTGGCGGTGTTGGTGATCGCGGGCACCCCGAAGAAGGGCAGGACTTCGGATGACTTGATCGCCTTGCCCTGATCGGGCGCGTACCAGATGGCGTGTCCGGCTTGCAACGCCCGGATGAGGCCTTTGAGGTCCTTGGCATGGACGGCAATCGTGGCGTGACGCTCACGTTGTTGACGCATGATATGCGCGAGTACGGGATTATTCGGATCACGGTAGAGACAGCCGAAAGTGCCGGCTTCCGCCATGAGGCGGCCGCAAATTTCCAACGTGGTGAAATGGGCGGTGAGCAGAATAACGCCTTTGCCCCGGACGAGCGCAGCGTCGAGGTGCGCAAGACCTTCGATACGATGCGCCGGCAAATCAGGCGTGGCAGCCCACCAGCCGGCACACGTTTCCATGAGGCCGAGCGCGAGAGAATCATAGTGGGCACGGGCTAGTGCGTGGATTTGCGCCGGAGTTTTCTCCGGGAAACAAAGCCGCAGATTCGTGAAGACCACGCGGCGACGGATTCGGATAAAATGAAAGACAAACCAGCCCAACCCTCGGGCCAGACGACGTTGTTCGGTCCAATGCAGGCGGCTGATGCACCAAAATACGCCCAGCCCAAACCACATGGGCCAGTGGCGGGGATGCCCGAGATTGGTTTGTTCGCTGGAGCGGCTCATGTGCAGGGGAATCTTGGGCAGGTCGGAGGGAGAGTGGGAAGAATGAAGTTGAGTTGGTCCTCGTGTTTTCGGTCTGTTCAAAAGTGTCGGGGGGTGCTCTATCTTGGTCCATGGTTAATGTGATTTGCATGAAATGGGGCGTTAAATACGGCCCGGAATACGTCAATAAACTGCGTTCGATGCTGAGCCGGCATCTGGCCCAGCCGCACCGTTTGATCTGTTTTACGGAGGACGGTACGGGCGTTGACGCAGGAGTAGAGATCAGGCCGTTGCCCGCGATGGATCTCCCGCCGGGCAAGGAGCGCGGCTGGCGCAAACTTTCCACCTTTTGCACGCCGTTTTTCGATATCAAGGGACCGACCCTTTTTCTCGACCTCGATATCGTGATCACGGGGAGCATCGATTGCTTTTTCGAACATCCGGGAAAATTTTGCATCATCCACGACTGGGCCAAGCCCTGGCGCATTACCGGGAATTCCTCGGTGTACCGATTCGAGGCCGGGGCACATCCGGAAATTCTGGATTATTTTCTCAAGAATATTGACCGCGTGAAAGGCGAGGTGCGCAATGAACAGGAATATTTGACGCGCGAGATGCATCGGCTGGGCTTGCTGACCTATTGGCCAAAGGAATGGTGCGTGAGTTTCAAACACAGTTGCCTGCCCACGTTCCCGCTTAATTGGGTGAAGACGCCTCCGCTGCCGGTGGGAGCGAAGGTGGTGGTGTTTCACGGCAACCCGAATCCGCCTGATGCGGTCGTGGGACGAGGCAAAGGCCTCTATCGTTATGTGCGCCCGACGCCTTGGGTCGGCGAGCACTGGCGCTGATTGATCTTGGGGAGGATTGCGCGTGATCGGCTCGCTGTTTTGATGAATGAACGCATGGGCGGGGCAAAAGTCCGTGATTAGAGTTGAAATAAATGCCTGAAGCATAAATCACTGTTTCACCCCCCTGAGATGAAAAGCTTGCTCGTTATTCAACCCTTCTCGCTTGGCGATATTGTCTACGGTCTGCAGGTCGTGCAAAGTTTTGCCTGGGCCCGCCCCGATTGCCGCATCACCTGGCTCGTCAGTGAAGAATACGCCGGGCTCGTGCAGGCTTCGCCGTTTGTGCGCGACACGATGGTCTATGCGCAAAAAGCAGGGTGGAAGGCTTGGTTCGCGCTGCGCCGAAATTGTGAGACCCGGTATTTTGATGCCGTGTGGGATATGGGCGGAGTGCTCCGTTCCGGCTTGCTGACCTCTGCGGTGAAAGCACCGGAAAAGTGGGGCCGGGCAGATGCGCGTCAAGGTGCCGGATTTTTTTATAATAAACGCATCACAACGCCGACGGGGCCGGGGCCGCATCACCAGTTGGATATTTTGCAGCCATTCTTGCGGGCGGCCGGTGTGCCTCAGCGTTTGTATTTCCCCATGGAGCTCAAGCCGAGCCAGCCCTTTGGTTGGGAAGAATTTTTTGGCGGAGAACAAGGCAGCACTTTCGTCATGTTCCCGGACAATCATAAGGAGGAGAAGCCGTGGCCATATTACAGCGAACTCACCGCATTTATCCTGAAAAAA
>JANYCF010000093.1 GCA_025360455.1 Opitutaceae bacterium
CTTTTTCAGCAAAATCCCCCCCCCCCCCAGCGTTTGATAGTTTCGGATCGTCCCGGCTCCTGCGTGAGGCAGGCGTCAACGCGCTCGTGCAAAAGTCTTTTGAGTTCACTACAGCAGTAAGCGGCTGACCGAACTCTGACCCGTCCCGGCGCTACGCGAGCGCAGCCTGTAATAGATTTAGATGACATGTTATTTTTCCGGGAACTGGTATCTTAAAACTAGCGCTTGAGCATCTGTCGTCCCAACCCGGATGGCCGCGATTTCACAAATACTCTCACGCCCGCTTCCCCATGCCCCAAGCGACCCCCCGCACTTTCATTTTCATCCTGCTTGCTCCTGGACTGTTTTTATTGGGCCGGTACACCGCGCCCGGACTCTCTCGCCAGACTGCGGCAGCGACGACAACCGTGGCCGGCGCCGCCCGCGGCGAGCACGCCGCTCTTCCCGCACGCGAAGAGAAAATACACGCGAACACAGACCCGGTGTCGGTCGCGAGTGAACCATCGCTGCAGGCGTGGCGTCAAAAACTTGAAGCCCAGGCCCCGAGTCCCGCGCGCGAGGAAGAACTGCTTGTGCTTTTGGGCGCGTGGGCCCGGGTCGATCCGCTGGCCGCGCACGCCTATGCGCGAAAGCAGCTGACGCACGACGCGCAGGCGCAGGCCTTCACGACAATCTTCACGCACTGGGCGGAAAAAGACGCGGTCGGAGCCTGGGCTTGGGTGCAAGCGAACGAGCCCGAGGAACACTCGCACCTCCGGGCCGTGCTCGTGGAAACCGCGCGCCACGATCCCGCACTCGGGGCCAGTTTCGCCGCCAGTCTCGTCAGCCGATATCCCGAGCAAGCCGCCGAACTTTATGTCTACGTGCTGGACGGAGCCATGCACGACGGCAATTACACCGCCGCCCGCCAGATCGCGTCCGAGGCCATCATGCCGAATGAGGAACAGAAAAACAGTCTCCTGAATTTTTTGGCCGGACAATGGGCGCGCTATCAACCCGAACAAGCTGCCCCGTGGGTCTTAAGCCTGCCCGCCGGTCCGGTCCGCGATCAGGCCGTCGATGCCCTCGGCCAGGCGTGGGCGGATATCGATCCGGTTCGCGCCGCCAATTTCGCGGTGACGCTGCCGCCCGGTGAATCGCGCCAGACCGCCCTTCGCCAGGCGATTTCGAAGTGGACGCTGGACGATCCGGCCACGGCGAGCAAATGGGTGCTGCAATTCGACGCGCATCAGGATTTCGACCAGGCGGTGGCGGCCATTGCCACGTCGCACAATTTAATCAGTCGCAACATCAACCTGGCGCTCGGCTGGGCGGAAACAATTCAGAATCCCGCACTCCGCCGGGAAAGCACGACGACCGTGGTCTCGAATTGGTACGCCATGAATCCCACGGCCGCGCTCGACTACATCAAGACTTCGCCCGACCTCAGCACCGAAGTGCGCGAGGATCTGTTGGCGAAAGTAGCGACCCAGCATCTCTAAACAGCTCAGGCACCTCACGGACTTCGCCCCACGCCTCCTCGTCCGACATTTTGCTCCGACAACCCCAACAATAACCCAAAGTCATAACGATGCTCACACGATCACAATCCCCCATCGGAACGCTCTCGCGTCTCCTGCTCACCACCCTCGCCCTCCTCGCGGGCGGCGCGGCCCACACGGCTTCCGCTGCCAACGGCGCGAATCTCCAACCCGCCTATTACAACAACGGCTATCCGAACTTTGCCTGGTCGCTGATGAAGAGCAAAGGCAACATCCGCCGCCTGCGCATCGAAGTCGACACCAGCCGCGTCGATGTCTGGGCCGCGAAATTCTACATCGATCAGGCGAAGGCCAACGGCTATAACGACATCATCGTCACCTTCCATCAATACGGTGGCTCGGACAATTCGGGCGATCTGCAGACCGCCGCCAACTGGTGGAAAAACAATTATTCCAAACTCGGTGGCGGTTTCAAAATCAACCTGTGCAACGAATGGGGCAGCCACAACCTCAGCGCCTCCGCCTATGCGTCGGCTTACAACGCCGCCATTGCCACGGTTCGCTCCGTGTACAGCGGCCAAATCGTCATGGATATTCCCGGCTGGGGCCAGGAGACGTTGACCGCCTACAATGCGTTCAAAACCAGCAGTCCGAGAGTCAACGATGGTAACGTCGCCGTCTCGACGCACATCTATCCGGGCAACTGGAACCAAGCCCGCGGCCACACCTACAACACCACCGACATGAATGATCTCGCCAACATCGGTAAGGAAATTTTGGTCGGCGAATTCGGCACGGGCGCAGGCGCGTGCGATTGGTCGGGCTGCGTCAACTACGCCAAATCCAAGGGCTGGAGCGTGCTGGCCTGGTGCTGGAACGGTGACGGTGGCGTGTTGAACATGGTCTCGCCGTCTTGGGCCTCGCAGGCCTGGAGCAACACCTATTCCACGAACTCGTACTTCAACACCGTTTATCCGAAGCTCTGATTTTCAGCGCCTTCGGCCTGACACGGGGCGGCTCCACGAGCCGCCCTTTTGTATTTTTTCTGCAGGGCCGATGGGTAGGCACGACAATAACTCACCCTCGTTGTTTCCAGTGGCTAAAGGTTGATCACCAGGCAAGGGCTCTCGCCCGTCAAATCTCCGTTGGCTCGGTTCGGAGTAGCGGCAGGCGTCCCTGCCTGCCGAGGTTGGCGGGTGCCGCCCGACTCCACAGGCAGGGACGCCTGTGGCTACGCCAAGCAACCTGAACGACCCACCGGAATCAGCGAAGAACCACAATAACTCACACGAAGCGGGCGACGGCGCCCGCTCTCCCTTGAATACACGCTGCGGAAAAGGAAGCGCTGCCGCTTGCCGTGCCGTAGCTTCGTGCGAAGGCAGGCACCGGCCGCGGGTTTGGCTCGGTGCAGATCGCACACCACTCGCTGACGCTCGTGGCTACGAGATCACGCCCCCGACAGCCAGCTGCGTGTAGCGGGCCACCGCTTGCGCGCGCGAGTGCACATGAAGTTTCTCGTAGATGCGCCGGACGTATGTGCTGACGGTCGGGAGACTGATGCCAATCCGATCGGAAATTTCCTTGAGCAGATAACCTTGCGCCAACAACGCCAGGACTTCGCCTTCCCGCGGAGAAAGTCCCTCGGTGGGATTCGCCAGCCTCCGCGGCTGCTGGAGGGCCTGCACGACTTTGCGCGCAATCGACGAGCTCATCGGCGAACCGCCGGCATGCACCTCGCGAATGGCGGCGATCAAGGATTCACGCGGCGTGCGCTTCACCAGATAGCCGGTGGCTCCCGCCGCGAGCGCCTCAAAAATATGATCGGCGTCCTCATACACCGTCAGCATCACGAACTGGGTTTGCGGGAGTTGCGGCTTGAGCCGGCGCACACACTCAATCCCGTTCAGACCGGGCAAGTTGATATCCACCAGGGCCACATCCGGCGCGAGAGTGGCGAGCGCGAGGAGCGCACTCTCGGCGTCGCCGTAGTCACTGACGAAGGCAAAGGATTCGGTGTGGCGAATCCAGTCGCAGAGAATCGGACGCACGGCCGCATCGTCTTCGACCAGAGCGATGCGGATCGTGGGATGGCGAGGGACGCGCGGAGCGGGAGCAGGAGCTTCAGCGATGACGGTTTTCATACAGGGCAGGTGGCGGGGTTGGTGGTGGGGTAAAGAAGCGCCGGGCCGGCCGCCGATGGTCGGGCAGATTCACGCCGACGGAAAGAGGCGGAAGATGAAACCGGACGGTCGTGCCCGCACCGGTTTCGGTGACAAATTCACAGCATCCTCCGAGCCGGGCGAGGCGGCGTTCCAGATTCAGCAAGCCCTGCCCCGAGCCACCGGTACTCGCGGCCCGGATGCCGGGCAAGGGATGATCAAGGCCCCGGCCATTGTCTTTGACCGCGAGAATAAACCGGGCAGATTCGAAAGTGAGCGACACGGAAACCTCGGAAGCGCCGGCGTGTTTGACGGCATTGTTAAGCGCCTCCTTGAAGGCGAGAAAGAGATTGTGCCGCAAATCGGCGCTCAACGCACATGCCGGCACCTTCAGCGGCAGATCGAGCCGGCAGCGGACCAGCGCCGTGCCAAGAAAATCCTGCGCAAACTTGGCCATGTAGCAGATCAGACTTTCCAAGGTATCGTGGCGAGGCGCGACGGCCCACACGATTTCCTCGAAGGCCTGCGTCACCGCGCTCGCGGTCAGGGCGATTTGCCGCAGGACGGCGACGGCTCCGTCCGGCGCGCGCGTGCCCGCAACGTACTCCTGACTGAGCAAGGTAATCCGGGTCAGACTCGCGCCGATATCGTCGTGAATATCCTGCGCGATGCGCGTGCGCTCGCGTTCGATCGCGCGTTCCTGTTCGAGCGCTTCGATGCGCCGTTGGAGCCGACGGCGCGTCTCGTACAGCACCGCGCCGCCGATGACGAGCGCGAGACCGACGCCCGCGAGCAGGCGGCACCACCACGTCTGCCAGTAGAAGGGCCGCACCGTGAAATCATACCCGGCACCGACCAGGTTCCAGACGCCGTCGTTGTTGCACGCGATGACTTGAAATTGATAATCCGCATGGGGCAGCTGGCTGTATGTGGCGCTGCGCTTGTTCCCCGCCTCCACCCAATCGCGATCCAATCCTTTCAGACGATATTTGAATTTCACTTTGTTGGGCGCCGTCAGACTCAGCGCCGTGTAGTGAAATTCCAGACGCTGATGGTCGGGCGCGAGCGCAGCCGCGGTTCCGGGCGGGTTTCCCAAGGTCCGGCCATCCACCTGCAGCGATTCGACGACCACTGGCGGCGGCGTGAGATTCGGCCGAATACTGGCGGGATCGACCGACACCAAGCCTTTGTTACTGGTGAACCACAAGCGCCCGTCCGTCGTCTGGCAACCGGCGGCCTGGAGTCCGCCCGAATACTCCAACGTCGGCAGACCATCTTCTCGCGTATACCACTGGCCCGCCACTGTTGGCTTCACACCGTCGGCGCAGGCGTTCAACTCCGTCTTCGCGATGCGCTGAATACCGTGGTGCGTGCTGAGCCATAAATAGCCACCGCCATCATCGGCTATTT
>JANYCF010000103.1 GCA_025360455.1 Opitutaceae bacterium
CGCCGGGCACCACCGCCTGACCACCGAGCTTGCCCTCGGTGCCGACCTCGCGCGCCACGCGGCTCACTTCGGAGGCGAAAGCATTAAGCCGGTCCACCATGGTGTTGATCGTTTCCTTTAGCTCGAGAATTTCGCCCTTCACGTCGACCGTGATCTTGCGCGACAAATCGCCGCGGGCCACTGCCGTGGTAACGCCCGCAATATTACGGACCTGCGCCGTGAGATTGGACGCCATGGCATTCACAGAATCCGTCAAATCCTTCCACGTGCCGGACACGCCGGGCACGACCGCCTGGCCACCGAGCTTGCCTTCCGTGCCGACGTCGCGCGCCACGCGCGTCACTTCCGCAGCGAAGGAACGCAGCTGGTCCACCATGACATTGATGGCCTCCTTCAGCTGTAGAATTTCGCCACGCACGTCCACGGTGATCTTGCGGGACAAGTCGCCCTTCGCCACCGCGATGGTCACGTCGGCGATGTTGCGCACCTGCGCCGTGAGATTGCCCGCCATCTGGTTGACGGATTCGGTCAGTTCCTTCCACACGCCTGACACGCCCTTGACCTTCGCCTGGCCGCCGAGTTTGCCTTCGGTGCCGACTTCGCGTGCCACGCGGATCACCTCGACAGAAAACGCACCGAGCTGGCCGACCATGCCGTTTACCAGTTTGGCGGTGCGGAGGTATTCACCTTTGAGCGGCCGGCCATTCAACTCCAAGGGCATGGATTGGGTCAGGTCACCTTTTGCCACGGCACCGATGACGCGGCCGACTTCCACCGTCGGCTGGGATAATTCATCGACCAGCGCGTTGATCGCCTCGATGCGTTCCGCCCAATTGCCAATGGAATCGCCCATGGGGAGACGAACATTGATCTTTCCCTCTTCGCCCACCTGATGCCGCAGACGCAACAGGCTCGTGTTGAAACGCTCCATCCGGGCGGAGATACCGTTTAAGCTTTGAGCTACCCGGCCTTCCAATCCCGTCCAGTCGGAGGGCAGTCGCACGCTGAAATCGCCTTCGTCGAGCGAGTCCAACGTCGCAATCAATAGTTTCATGAAAACAGCACTGTCCAATGAGTCGCTTGGCATGCGCTTGATCGCGATATTTTTTACTTTCATTTCCTTTGGGGTTTGGGACGGTGAAATCTCACCGTTGGGTTGGTGTGGGAAATTTTCCGATGCCGCATCACAAGCACTTCATCAAAAGCGATGAGGTGAGGATGCTTGAAAGCATAAGCGGTGGGGAATTTTTATTGGCGCTGGGTGATTTCAACATCCGAAGACCCCATGCAGAAAAATTGCCCGCCAGAGGTCAAAGAAGGTGTTTGGTGTTTAAACACCAAACGGAGTGACCCAACAATGGTGTCGCGCGCCGTTGCCGGCCAAAACTCCAAGCATACCAATGGTCTACTATTGGATCCGCCATGCTTTGCCTAACTGCAATACCGGCATGGTTTTGAGAAAAGGTTCATCATTAGCGCAGGATTGTTCATTTTTAGAGGGGCGTTGATCTGGCTAGAGTAGCCACCGTGCCGCCGTGCCTGTGGGCTCGGATGTGAGGGCGACCCTCTCGGCAGGCAGGGACGCCTGCCGCTACTCCGGAGCGCAACAAGAGATGTTCTCCCTGTATTTGGGCGACCAAGTAATACTAAATTAGCGCTTATGGTGGTGCGCCCCTGAAATGAACCTACTCAACCTTGATTCGTCTCAGGTGGGATCTGCTCGCGAGGGTAGGGAAACGCCCCATGGCAGGCAATTTGTCGAAAGTATACTATTCGCTTTTCACAACTGAAAGCAATTTCCCCACACCCGATTGAATCGGAGAGACCCGACAATCCCATACAACTTCATCACCATTTTTATTTATGTTAAAATACATTGTTAGTTATTTCGTGCTTACCGCCTTCTTTGCTGTACTTGGTTTTAGTCTATTGGCTGATACTGGTGCGACCATCGCCAAGGTTGGGTTTGCCTTTTTTCTGGTGATGTTTCTTGGCTCGTTACTCTACAGGCCAGAGCGCAGACGTTCCGAAATTTAACAGACTTACGCTGACACTAGGTTGGTGCTGAAGCCTCACGGTGTGGTGCGCTTAGGGGAATTTCTTGGCGCATAGGGTCAAGCTCGGTCGCGCAGTTTTAGGCTAGGTGGTTGCTCACCGTACCGAACTGGCAACTTACTTTTGGTATGCCGGTTCTCCGGACTCAGGCGCAGATACTTTCCTGACCATTGGTCGCAGGGACCATATCCAGCCATTGGTAAGGCGACATATTGGGATCAAAATCGGGATAGGTCTTGCTGAGCATTTTCTGCAATTCCCGTCGAGCCCGGCCAATTCTGCTTTTTACTGTGCCGACCTTGATCTTAAGTGCACGGCCAATCTCCTCGTAGGAATGTTCGCATACGTTGCGTAAGATCAGGATTTCGCGCTGATCGGCGTTCAGCTTGTCCATGCACTCTGCGACCAAGAGTGAAAACTCCTGGGTTGCCGTTTCCCGTACCGGACCAGGGTTTTTGCAGGGAATCAGATCGGCATATGTCGCCTCGGTATCCGCACTGAGAGTGGAGTCGAATGATTGCGTCGCGTGGCGGCGGCGGCGGTGAAAATACCAATAGCGGTTGCGGGCAAGATTGAGGGTGATGCTCTGCAACCAGACGGCGAGTGATGATTCCCCGCGAAAAAAGGCGAGACTGCGGTGCGCGCGGATGAAAGTGTCCTGGGCGATCTCTTCAGCATCAGCGTGGTTGCGCAGGAGGCGATACGCGGCCTGCAGTATTTTTTCACGGTAGCGCATGACAATCTCGACAAAAGCTTCCTGGTCCCCGCGATTGAACCTGCGCACCAGTTCTGCATCCCGCTTCGCTTCGTGTTGAGCAGCGGCGAGGTGAGCGGCACGAGCAGACGTGACGCGGCCGGATTTGGCAGAGCTGACAGAGCGAGAAAGAGGAATTTGTGCGACCATATTATAAAAAATGCTGATCTAAGTTACCGGAGAAATGCACCGGGTACCATGGGGTATTGTGCTACAGGTCTTGCTGCCCGGTGGAATCGGTTAGCTTCCGGCCTGGTTTGAGGTGAGTGAGAAATGACCGGAGGCGTTGTGGTCCCGGATGGTTTGCGTGGGTTTTCCGGCACTCGCTCGATAAACGCATGAAGGGAGGACCTTGGCTCCTATGCCCTGAACACCCCATGGTGACCCGAGAGGGCCTCTGCTATCGTGAGTGTAGGCTATTGCGAACTCTTGAAAAACTTCTCCGAACGAGTCTTCCGACTGCCACCTAATCCCACCTCAAATATGAAAACAAACCTCACATCGGGTAATGATGGCCGCCAGGAAATGGGGCGGAAGCTTCAGCTGCTGCTTGCGGACGAGTACAGGCTCTACAAGATCACACATGACTACCATTGGAATGTCACCGGGCCGGATGATCATGCTTTGCGGTTGCTGTTTCAGCTCCAACATGAGGAAGCTGCGGGTGGGGTTGATGATATTGCGGAATGGATCCGCGTCCTTCATCTTGGTGCGCCCATCAACTGGACCGAATTAAGAGAATCCGCGCGCTGCTCAACCGTTTCTGGCGTTGGGCTGCCGGCCCAAAGTATGCTCGCTGAACTGCTGCGCTCGCATGAAGAAATTATCGCGCAGCTCCACGCCGACAGTACTGTCTGTCTGCATGAGCTGGGCGATGCCTCCATGGCTGCTCACCTGACCGAGCTGAGAGAGCGGCAAGAAAGTGCTGCTTGGATGGTCCGGGCCCAGCTCGGAGCCACGTGGGAAAAAAACTGGCCTATCCCACTCTCGGCTTGATCAGGGAAAATAATTCCTCCCGTTTTTTCCGTGATGATTTTATCCGACGGCGAGACGGCGGTGCGGCGAATTGGCTCGAGACATTGACCACGGTTCTTTGGTCCACGCTTGGACTCTCCTGTCGCAGGCGGCGCAGCCTATTCGGCTACGTTGTAGGGGAAGGCCACAATGCCTTTTTGTACGTCTTGGGATTACCTGTGAAATGGAAAACTAAACACTGCCGTCTGCGGTAGTTCAGTCCCTATGTTGCTCAATTCCAGACCCGCCCGTTTTTTGATCACCCGCCTCGCCCGGGCCTACGGATTTCTTGACCCGGTCAGTCTCGTCGCGCGAATGCGGGGCTTTGCCCAGCCTTCGGAAGTGGCGGAGCCGATCGAGTTGCTGCGCGCCGGCATGCTTTTTCACGCGCGGGGGCTGGTGAACACGAAGGCCATCCAGAACAATCTCGACTGGATATGGCCTTACTGGGTGGAGAAACAATTTAATCCGGCCGACGAATCGTTCATTCCCCGGGCGTTTTCCTTCAGTCATATCAATCTCACCCATCGCAACTGGACGGCGGTCGGATGGCCCGGTGTGCCGTGGTATCCGATTGTCGATCCGCGCGGGCTGGTGACGCCGCTCTACGACGGCTGGTCGCTCGATTTTTGGTTCGTGCCGGAGAACGGCCCGTTGCTGGCACCGTCGAAAAGCGGCGAATTCCAACAGTCTCTTGCGCTCACGGATAATCTCGTTGTCAGTTCCATCGCCACCTGGTCGGCGGCCTGCATTGCCACTAAGGTCAGGCTTTGTCTCACGGGAGGTGAGCCGCATTGCCGCGTGAGCGTGCTCGCGCCTGCGGGAGAACGGGGGTTTGTTGCCGTGGTGCTCCGGCCTTACAATCCCGAGGGGATCAGCTTTGTGCACAATATCGCCCTTGCCTCGGATCGCCGGGGTTGGGTGGTAAACAAACGTCACACCGTGGAGTTTGACCGCGCGCCTGTGCGCCACGTCTTGTCGGTGTACAAAGAAGGAGACGTGGCCCAGCGCCTGGAGGAAACGGCGGATTTTTCCGAGCTGTCCGAGGTCGAGTGCCCTGTTGGACTCGCCACCGCGGCCGCCTTGTTCCCGATCGCGGAATTACAGGACGAGCCGCTGGAGCTGAGCATTCCCCTCTATGACGAACTCCATCCGGGGCGGCGTCCACGCTGTCCGGCGATACCCGGCTGGCGTGAAGCAATGGCGCCGCTGGCGAAACTCCAGGTGGGCGACCGGCGCACGCAGTCACTCTTCGACCTTGCAGCCAGCACACTGGTGCTGCTCACGCCGGAGGATGCCTATCCCGGTCCTTACACTTACAAGCGCTTCTGGTTTCGCGATGCGGCCTTGATGCTCAATGCGCTGCTGACTCTCGGTGGCGTCGAACGCACCCGCCGCGCCTTGGCTGGATTCGCTCCGCGCCAGCGCCGCGACGGTTATTTCCTTTCCCAGGAGGGCGAGTGGGATTCCAATGGCGAAGCGATCTGGATCTACCACCGCTTTGCCCTGCTGACGGGCGAGGAACTCCCGGCGAAGTGGCTCGAAGCCGTGAAGAAAGGCGTGCGGTGGATTCAGCGGAAACGTTTGCCGCTGAATGCGCACAGTCCCGGAGCCGGGCTTTTCCCCGCCGGTTTCAGTGCGGAACATCTCGGACCCAATGATTTTTATTACTGGGATGATTTCTGGGGCGTCGCGGGATTACGCTGCGCCGCGGACCTGCTGGCGGCGACGAATGCTCAGCTAGCCGACGGGTATCGCCGTGAGGCTGCTGATTTTTTGGCGACGATTGAGCGCTCCGTGCCGGCCGGTCTGGAGCGACGTTTCCCCGGTGCGATGCCGGCGGCACCGACGCGCCGGATGGATTCGGGGGCGATCGGTTCGCTGGTGGCGGATTATCCGCTGCAAATTTTTCCGGCAGGGGATACGCGCATGCTTCGCACCGCCGACTATCTGCGGGAGCACAGCAGTTATGCCGGGGGATTTTTTCAGCACATGATTCACTCCGGCATCAACGCCTACCTGACGCTGCATCTGGCGCAGGTTTGGTTGCGGGCGGGTGAGGTGCCGAGAGTGTGGGCCATGATGGATTGCGTGGCCCGGCTGGCTTCGCCCACGGGCCAGTGGCCGGAAGCGATCCATCCGCGCACGCGCGGAGGTTGCATGGGTGATGGCCAGCATGGTTGGGCGGCGGCGGAATGGGTGATGATCATCCGCAATTGCTTCGTCCGGGAGGAGGGTGATGTGCTTGTCGTTGCTTCCGGCGTCCGGCCCGAGTGGTGGCAGGACGCGCCAGCCAGTCTCGGGCCGGTGCTGACGCCGTTCGGACCGGTGACAGTAAACATAACCGGTGCGCCGGAGGGCGTTGCCGTACGGGTGGAAGGCGAGTGGCGGAACGCTGCGCCCCCTCTCCAAATCCGTTTGCCAGGCTTTACTTCGCTCGAATGCGTTCCTTCGGGAACGACGACCACGTTTCAGCTGACATCTCTTTTATGAAAATCTGCATGATGACCAATACCTATCTGCCCCATGTGGGCGGTGTGGCCCGTTCTGTGAGCACCTTTGCCGAGGAATACCGCAAACTTGGCCATCAACTTCTCGTGGTCGCGCCCGAGTTTGACGGTCCGCCCCTGCCTGCGCGGCAGGCGCGGATGGTGGAACGCGTGGCCGCGATTCAGAATTTCAATGGCAGTGATTTTTCCGTGCGGTTGCCGCTGGCCGCGACGCTGTCGACCAGGCTCGACGATTTCCAAGCGAATATCATCCATGCCCATCACCCGTTTTTGCTCGGCGATACCGCGTTGCGAGTCGGTGCGACAAAAAATGTGCCGGTGATTTTCACCCATCATACCCGTTATGAGGATTACACCCATTACGTGCCGTTTGATTCGCTGACGTTGAAGGAAGTGGCGATCAACCTTTCCACCCAGTTTGCCAATCTCTGCGACGGTGTCATCGCGCCCAGCGAGAGCATCGCCAAGCTCATCCGGAAACGCGGTGTCACGACGCCCATCGCAGTGGTGCCCACGGGGGTCGATGTGGCGGGCTTTGCGGCCGGGGACGGGGCGAAGGCCCGGCGCCGGTTCAAGATTCCCGCGAAGGCATTCGTGGTTGGGCATACGGGGCGGCTGGCCCCGGAAAAAAATCTTGGTTACCTGACCAAAGCAGTCGCACTGTTCCTGAAAAAAACTCCGCATGCCCGTTTTCTCGTGATTGGTGGCGGGCCGTCCGAGGAGGAAATCCGCCGTATTTGCACGGAGCAGGGCGTCGGAGCCCAGCTGATTCTCGCCGGCAAGCACACTGGCCGCGCCCTGCATGATGCATTCAAAGCCATGGATGTTTTCGCGTTTGCCTCGTTCAGCGAAACGCAGGGCATGGTGATCGCCGAGGCCATGGCCGCAGGCATCCCCGTGGTTGCCTTGAAGGCCAATGGCGTGGTCGAGGTGGTGCGCGATGGCCTGAACGGTTTCTTGCTGCCCGCCCGCACGCCGCCCGCGAAATTTGCGGCGCGAATGGGGGAATTGCACGCGGCCCCGGCCCGGCGGCGGCAGTTCAGCCGCGCGGCGCTGGCGACGGCCAAAGAATTTTCGCGCGAGCATTGTGCCGCGTTGGCGTTGGAATTCTATGATAAAATCCGGAAGGTGACCCGCCGTGAGCGGTTGATGACCGAAATGAGCGTGTGGGGATCGCTCGGGCAGCGTCTCGCCATGGAGTGGGAGTTGCTCTCGCAAAAAACCCAGACTCTTGTCGCCGCTTTTAAAGGCGAACCGGAGAAGAAGGCTTCATAATTCGTCATGCTCGCCCGTCTTGAATCCCAATTTCACCGCCTGCGCCGCCGACTGAGTCGCAGCGAATGGGCCATCCGTCACCTTGGCCTGACACCATCGGAAGGAACCAGCGAGGAGCCGGGCCTGTTGATCATCCAAATCGACGGTCTCGCACGCTCACAACTTGAGCAGGCCATCGCGAAAGGGCGCATGCCCTTTCTGCGCCGTCTCCTGAAAAGCAAAATCTACGACAAGCACACCTTCTATCCTGGCATTCCCACGACTACGGCAGCCGTGCAGGCCGAATTATTCTATGGCCTGCGCAGCGCGGTGCCGGCTTTCAGTTTTTTCCGCCGCGACAAACAGGAGCTGGGGCGGATGCTTTATCCCAGCTGGGCCAAGGATTTCGAGGCCGGCTATGCGGCGCAAGCGGACGGATTGCTCAAGGGCGGCAGTTCCTGGTCCAATATCTACACCGGCGGGGCGGAACAGAAGGAGGCGCATTTTTGCGCGGCGAGCAACGGGTTGGTCGACATGTGGCAGACGGGAAAAATCAGGAACATCCTGTTGTTTTTCCTGCTGCACTTCACTGCCGTGCTGCGCATCGCGGCATTATTGGTCATGGAAACCGGCATCGCGCTGTGGGACGCGATTGCGGGCATCCGGCGGGGTCAGCCGGCCGGACACGAACTGCTGGTCGCCGCCTCGCGGATTTTTGTCAGCGTCGGGTTACGCGAACTGGTGACCATGGGCGTCACGGTTGACGTGGCGCGCGGCCTTCCAGTCATCCACGTGAATTTTCTCGGTTATGATGAACAGTCGCACGGCCGGGGCCCGGGTTCGGTCTTCGCCCACTGGTGTCTTCGCGGCATCGACCGATCCATCAAGGTGCTTTACCGCGCGGCTCACCGTTCGTCTCGGCGGGATTACGCGGTTTGGATTATTTCCGACCACGGCCAGGAACGGACGCGTTCGTTCGCCTCGGAATATCCGGGCGGCATCGAGGAGGTGGTGCGCAATTGCTACGACACCGCACGTAAACGTGATCCTGCGTGGAAGGCGCGTTCGCAGCGTCGTGATTACTCGGTGTGGTTGGGGCGTGCGACGCGGTCGGCGCGACGATTGGAGCGGATCCGTGCAGCCGACGCCCTGACCGAGGAGGAGAAGGCGACGTTCACCGTCGTCGCCGTCGGGCCGGTGGGACATGTTTATTTTGCGAAACCGCTGGACGATGAGCAGCGAGCCGCGCTTGCGAGGCGATTGGTTGATCAAGGCAAGGTGCCAGGCGTGCTGTTGAAACGGACGGATGGAACGATCACTTGGTTTCACGCTCAAGGCACTACGGCGGTGCCGGAGGAAGTGCCGGCGATGTTGACACATCCGGAAGCGATGCGGGCGGAAATAGCGAAGGACATCGTGGAGTTTTGCAGCAATCGCGATTCAGGAGATTTGATTTTGCTGGGCTGGTCACCGGGCGAGGGGACATGGACGTTTGCACCCGAGCGGGGTGCTCATGGCGGTCTGGGCACGGAGGAGACGCAGGGCTTTGCGCTGCTGCCGGGACGCACGCTGTTGCCGGCGGGCACGAAAGATTTCATCCGGCCCTCGGCGCTGCGCCAAGCCGCGCTGTATCACCTGGGTCGGGAAACCTTGACGCGTGCGCCCCGTACCCGGGCTGAACACCCCGAACCGTCGGTGCGCATCATGACTTATAATGTCCATGGCTGTTATGGCACGGACGGACGAATTTCCCCGCGGCGGATCGCGCGCATAATTGAGGCCGAGACACCCGATCCCGATATTGTGGCGTTGCAGGAGATTGATCACGGCCGGCGGCGCTCGCGGGCCGAAGATCAGGCTGGGCTTATCGCGCAGCTCACCGGGATGAACTATGAGTTCTGCCCGACCGTGACAGTTGACGGCGAACACTACGGGCACGCCCTCTTCAGCCCGTGGCCGATGGAGGTGGTCAAGCGCGCCCGTTTGCCGGCCGCACCGGGACGTGGCAAAAGCGAACCGCGCGCGGCGCTCTGGGTGCGCATCGCTGTGGCCGGCCGGATGATCAATGTCGTGACCACTCATCTCGGGCTCGGCTGGAACGAGGGCTTGGTGCAGGTCCGGGCCTTGCTCGGAGAGGACTGGTTGGGCGGCATCCCGGCGGATGAGCCGGTGGTGTTGTGCGGGGATTTTAATTTGTCGCCCGGCGGGGCGGCGTACCGGCACCTGACCTCCCGCTTGCGTGATGCACAACTGGCACTGCGGGGCCACACGCCGCTACGAACTTTCAGCTCGATCCGTCCGATCCTGCGGATTGATCACGTCATGCTTTCGCCGCACTTCGAGGTCAAAGGCGTGAGCGTGCCACGCAATCATCTTACGCGGGTTGCTTCCGACCACTTCCCGCTCGTCGTTGATCTCCAAGTGTTGTCTGCAGCCGGCGCAGCGCCCACCACGACGCGGTCAGAATCACCGCACCATAAGCCACCATTAGCAGCACCCGTCCCAAGGTGAGCTGGTGGCTCTGACCGCCGAAAATAACCGCGATGGATGAACGGGCGCCGTGCATGGGCAGGCAGATGCCGAGGTAAAGGCGCAGCGGCACGCCGATCAGCGGCAGCGTATAGTTCTGGGCAAAGTAAGGCGCGCCCGGGATGAGCATGGTGAACACGGTCACCGGTGCATGGGCCCCGGGCGGGATTTTATCCCGGACTGATTTGAACTGCCGTGCAAAAAAACTGCGCCGCCAATGAACCAGCGCGTAACTGGCGAGCAGCTGCAGCAAAATGGAGAGCCACACCAGCGCCAGTCCCAGCGGAATGCCAAAGCGCATGCCGGCGACGACGTGGAGGACGCTGGCAGGAAAGCCCACCAGCGGCAGGACGGTGAGGAGAAAAAATGCCAGTCCTCCGTTCAACTCGGCTGCTTTGGAACGGACGACCTCCAGATCGAATTTCTGATGAAGCAGGACCAGGCCCGCGATAACGAGTACAGCAATCACCCAAAAACGGGTGGAACGAAAAAAGGCCGGCCACTGTTTTGGACGAAATAGTTTCTGACGAAAATTGGCGATGAAGGCGTGCATCTAAATTAAATTATGGAGTCCGCGTGAACCGGTAGATTGGGCTCATCTAGGCCGGCGAAAGGGTGCCGGGTTGAAGGATCAAAAAAGTGCACGGAATGTCCCGCAAAATTGATCCACCAGCTTAATGTAGAAGGGTCGGTGGCGGAATTCGTCGAGAGTGAGGCGGGTGGACTTCGCCAGATCGTCCGCAAATGATTTTTGAAATGCCTCGGCGGTGGGCCGGTCGATGACGTTGATATTCACCTCGTCGTTGATGCTGAAGGAGCGGTTGTCGAAATTGACCGAGCCGAGCGTTACGAACACATCATCGACGATCATCACCTTGCAGTGGTAGAGCGAAGGCATGTAGCGATGGAATTCGACCCCGGCCTTAAGTAGTTCGCCCCAGCGGGAGCGGGCGGCGGCCCGGCCGAAACGCGAGTCGTTTTTGAACGGCACCACCACCTCGATCCGCACACCGCGCTGGCGGGCGGCGAGCAGCATTTCGATGGCGAGATCATCCGGCACAAAATAGGCGTGGGAAAGTTGGATGGATTTTCGCGCGGAAGCGATGGCCAGCAGGTAGGAAAGCCGGGCATTCTCGGGATGTTCACCCGGTCCGCTCATGAAACAATTGGCTGCCGCGCGGCCCGCCGACGGAGTTTCAGGAAAATAATCGGGACCGGTGAGCAAGCGGGAGGTGGTTTGCAGCCAATTGGTCGCGAATACCGCCTGCATTTGACGGACGGCGGGGCCGGTAATGCGCGCCTGGGTCTCGCGCCAGAAACCTTCCTGGTCGCCATCCCCTAACCAAGTGTCGTCGATGCAGACCCCGCCGGTGAAACCCACCTTGCCATCCACGATGAGCAGTTTGCGATGGCTGCGGTGATTGAGATTAAGTTTTAGATTGTAGAAATGCTCGCGCCCGTAGACCACGAATTCCACTCCGGCCGCCTTCATGCGGTCGATGTCGGCCAGCTTGAGTTTTAAATTGCCGGCCCCATCGACGAGGGCGTGGACCTTGACGCCATGCCGGGCCCGTTCGATGAGGACAGCGCAGAACTGGTCGCTGACTTCCCCCGAAGCCCAGATGTAGGATTCCAGCGTGATGGATTTTTCAGCGGTGCGGATGGCCGCGAGCATGGCCGGAAAGATTTCCCGGCCGTTGATCAGGGGTTCGACCTTGTTGCCTTTCATGAATTCGGCCCCGAGAAGCGGACCCGCGAAATCGCGGAAGAGCGGATCGTCCACGCTCACTGCAGAGACGATGGGATTCCGCAGCATGCGGGCGGAACTGGCGTAGAGGAGCAGCCCGAAGAAACCGGCCAGCCCTGCCAGCAGAATCCATTGCAGCCCGATTTGCAGTTTCGCGGCCCGCTGTTTCCGGCGGGGAGCCGAGGCAGCGCATTTCTCGCGAAATTTTTCTAGGCTTCGGGTGAGTCTGGGCAGGAGATGAGGCATGGCTGCATCCCACCGACAGGGCCGGAAATCGATCCGGACGATGCCAAGGAGGATATAACCTTAACCGATGATTGCCTGAGAGGTTCCCCCATTTTTAGAAAACCATCCGGTTCGGTGCATTAATCCTTGGTAACATCATTTCTCCATAGCGGTCATAGGCGTAGCATTTCTTTCTAAAATGATTCCAAAAACCAAATGGAGCCTGCTGGCTCTCGCCTCGCTCCTGGCCATCGCGATTGTGGCGGGATTATGCGAAGAGGTCGATTGGCACGCCCTGCGGCAGTCACTCGAGACGATGGACCGGGTTCCGTTACTGACGCTGGTGGCCGTTTTGCCGATCATCGGGTTTTCCATCGCCTTAATCTATCTGGTGGTCGGAGCGGTGTTTGGTGGCTGGATGGGACTGATCGTAATTGCCGGTGCCACTGCGGTGCACTTGCTCGGCAGTCATTGGATTGCCCGGAGTTTTTTGCGGGCACCCGTCCAGCGGTTTCTAAAACAGCGGAAATACCGGATGCCTGAATTGCCAGAAGGGGAAAAGTGGGCGGTCGTGCTGATGACAGCGCTGGTGCCGGGTCTGCCTTACTTTGTCCGGAACTACCTGCTGGCCCTGTCGGATATTCCATTGCGAACCTACTTCTGGATTTGCTGGCCGGTCTTTGTCATTCGCTCGGCCGTGGTGATTTTTCTGGGAGATTTCAGCGGGGACATCAGCGGGCGGCGGGTGGCCGTGTTGGGGACGGTGCTGGCAGTGAAAGTAGTCATCTGCGCCTATCTCATCCATCGGTTGCGGGCACGCCGCAAGGCCAAGGCGGGCGTGTCTGCCGGCGCCACCGCACCGGCCACTGCGCGCTGACCGGTGGCCGGATGATAATGTTTGGTAACCGGGACGCCAGTTACGGGTCAAAGTGAAAAACCATTTCCTATGCGCGTCTTGTTTGTATTTTTTTCACTCACATTTCTCAGCCCCGTCTTCGCCGACACTCCGCCCCTTCTGCAACAGGCGGCGGAAAAATGGTTGGGGGAACGCGACAACTGGGCGTTTACCATGCTGGTCCGCGAATTTGATGGAGGCCGGATCAAGGAGGAACGTACGGAACGCTATGATCCTTCACAACCGGGCGTCGCCCGTTGGGCTTTGCTTTCCGTCAATGGAAAGCCGCCGGCCGAAGAACGCCGGGCCGAATGGCAGAAGCACAAAACGAAGAAGAGGAAAAATCCGGGCAAGCCGCTCAACGAATATCTGGAATTTGACCGAGCCACCGTGGTGAAGCAGGATGCGGAGATGGTCTGCTATAACCTGCCACTCCGCGCCAACCATGCTTGGCTCTTCCCACTGGACAAAGTTTCCCTGCGCGTGACCGTCAATAAATCCACTCTGGCCATCGAGGATGTCGCCGCTGGCATCGATGAGCCCTTCAAGGTGGCGCTGGGGTTGGCCCAGGTCATGAACGTCGATATTGACGTGCAAATGAATCCGCCTGAGCAAGGCGGCGACAAAGCCGATCCGGCGGCCGCGAAACCTGAGGGCACGGCTCGCGCCGTGGTGAGCAAGTTCGGGGAGCGGATTGAATATGGCTGGAGTGATTTTAAACGTGTCACGCCTCATCCCGACAACGTGATCGCCCGTTCACCCCAGGATGAAAAGAAGTAACGCTTCAAATGTTGGCGGGTCGCGGGGTTTTCGCGGACGGGAACGGCCAGCTCAAAGAATCGTCGTGCTGGCTTTGACTTTTCCGTAAGCATCTTGGGTTCGCATCCATGCCCGACCGACTTTATCCTTCCGCTGATTCCAGGTTTCAGGATCGGCTTTGCGCAATTCTTCGCCGGTGGATTTCAGATAAACCCGGGCATCGCCCATTTCCTTCATGGCGAAATCCCAATCCTTGGTGTCCACGGTGCTGTTCAAGGTGGCGCGTTTGGCGTTTAGTTCTTGGATCTGTTCATCCACTTGGGCTTCCAATTTTTCCAAGCCCGCAAAAAATTGGGCGCGGTTGTCGTAGGTGTAGTCCTTAAGGTCGATCCAGCGGGTGGAGGCAACGTTAGCCTCAGCTGTGGCTACAGGTTGAAACGTGGCTTGAGTGGCAACAGCGGGCAACGTGTTGTCCGCCGAGATCCGGCCCGCCATCACGACTGGCGGTGTTTTCTTAGGGCAGCCAGCGGCGAAAAATGCAGCTAGGCTGAGAATGGCAAAGGTCATTATATGAAGAAAGGGTTTTGTTTTCATGTCGGTGCTTTAATCGCCGGACGGTGGTTGTTTTGATACCGTTCCTCTTTTGGTTAGTTCCAATAGCCTTCGTAAAACTTATAGGCATTGCCGTGCTGCTCCCAACGCGGTGCGACCCAGACCGCGCCCGTATTTGGCGGCAGTTCCCAATGGCCAGCCATCCACTCATAGCGGTTGTTGCGCCAGGTCCAGTAGCCGGCGATCCATACATGCTGCGACGAGGGTTGAGCCAGCACGACCTCTTGTTGCACGGCGGGAGGGGCCTGAGTGACGACAATGGTGTTCGGGACGGACGTTGTCGGTGTGGCCGTAATGATTGTTTGGGTCGGGGCAGGAGGAGGCAGGGCGGAAACAAGGTGCGAATCCGGTTCGCTGGCACAACCGGTGAGCAAAACAATAACGCCGCAGCAGGCAAGCAGTGCGGTCATAGGCCGGGCCGGGTGACCGGCGGCCGAGGCTGAAAGAGGACGATCAATCATGGTAGGTTTCATGACGAAAATATAGCGCACTCATTTTTTGGCGCTATGGGGCGTTCTGCCACCATGCACGCTGCGGTAATTTTATTATCATTCGAACGCGTTACGGTAAACACCCACTGTTTCTCAACAGAAGAGCCGGGTATAGTCGGGCACGTTAATTTATGACAAATTCAACCGGTGCCCGCGTATCACTCTTGTTGGGAAAGAAAACGACCGTGGCTGAAAAAACAAAAATGTGCGGGCACGTGTCCGAGGAAGATTGCGCCCGCTACGGCCATTATTTCGTGGGCGCATTATTTGCCTTCAGCCTATTTCCGTTGGTGGTCAGCCGCAGCACGGCCGCTCCGGTTGAAAATACTCCTGTGCCGGCGACGCACGGAGAGGGGATTTTCCCGCCCGCCGTCCCGTTTGTCCACGGCGACGATGAGTTTCTCATCCCCGAGATCTTTCAGGGGCACCTGCCCACGACATTGGAAAAATCCGCGCTGCGGTTTTCGATGAATCCACGCGTCGATGATTTGCAAAACAAGGATCACATGCGCCTGAGCACGGGCTTGCGCTACGGCGTGTCGGAGAACTTTGAAGTGAGCGCGAGTAGCGAGCTGTATTTCAGTCATGGTCGCGGAAACATCCGCTCTTTTGAGGATTATGGGGCGGCTGATTTGAAACTCGCCACTAAGATCAACCTCGGGGAACCATTTTTACCCGGCTGGAAAGTCGGCACCGGGTTTGCGTATCAGTTTCCGACCGGGCGGCCGCCGGCCGAGCTGACCGATGGGCTGCGCCATTTCATGCCTTACGTCACGTTCTCCCACCGGCTTGAGTCGCATCCCGCCATGCGGATATTCTTTGGCTTTCGATTCGATGTCCTGGACCACACTGGCATTCAGGGAGAATTTGGAAAAAATTCACTCCATGATAATTCATCGGGTATCACGGGTGGGTGGGTAATCGATCGCAAGAACTGGCACTATACGTTCGAGGCCTCATACGATACGACGCGATGGATGAGCCACTCCGTCGCGGATGTGTATGAGATACGCCCCGGAGTGATGTGGGAAATTCCCAAGCGAAACTATCCCCAGCTGAAGAGCAACTGGCTTGTCGGCGTCGCCCTAAAAAGCACTTTCGGCCCCGGTGGGACCAGCTTGGGCGCCTCGTTCCGGCTTCGCTACAGTCGCGATTTCAAGCATCTGTTTCGTCGTGCTCCACGATAGAATGAATCGGGTGGTCCTATACTGGACCCGAACAGGGGGGATCAGCGGGTGGAGGCAGCTGATCGCTTCTTGCGCCGGGGAAGCATGGCCCTTGCTTTTTTCAACCCACGTTTCGCCCAATTAAATTCTGAGGCCAGAATCGCCAGTCCCAGCGGAATGACAATAAAAGCCGGGCCGGGCAACACCAGCATGGCGATACCGACGACCATGACACCTCCGCCCGCGATCGCGATTCCGACCTTGCGCACAGCAGGCAAGTTCATTTTGCCCCGATACTGGCGGTATCGGGTGATGAAATATTTTATCATGAAGCGTATCATTTAAGTTGGCTGGAGGGGGAAGGTTGCTCAAAGCGGCAGCCACAGTGAACGCAGGGCCGGGGCGGTTTCTCGCTTCCCGGTTAATTTCTCGGCCAATTACCACAGGTTTGGTTTTCGGTTGGCGCAGGGAGAATGCTTCAATGGCACTCGCAGAATTGGGATCGGATCGAAAGCAGGAGCGGGTAATTCCGCTCCTGCTTTAAGTCTTTCCTTAATTGCAGTCGCAGTCGGCGTTGCATTCCTTGATGGCTTTTTCGATCGCCTCCCGGGTTTCTCCGGTGCGTTTTTGTATGCGGCCGATCAGCTCGTTGTCTCGGCCTTCAGAATATTGTAGGTCGTTATCGGTGAGCTTGGCCCACTTCTGTTTCAGTTTTCCTTTGGTGATGTTCCAGTCGCCTTTGATTTCTAGGGTGGTCATGATATTTTGATTTGTTTTTTGTGTTTATTATTCGTCGCCGGAGTGGCGGCAAAAGTGAGGTCTTGGCCCGGGATGGACGAATATTACTATCGGACAGCGCTTTTTTCTATGGGGCAAAAACCGGCAGTAAATTTATCCGGTCTGTCGGCTCCGGCTATAACCGGTGGACCCAGAATCCTCGCTCCTTTTTCAGGCCGAGGCCAAGAGGAGTGATCTGGCTCAGGCGGTTGAAGCGATTTGTTTTCATATTATTATTTAAACAGCCGGAAGGATTGCGGGTTTCTCAGCTTGCTGAGGGCGATGTCAGCACGGAGAAAGTTTTGCGTGGTGCGTGCATGGTGCGGAGGAGCGGAGCTTGCTTTTGTTTAGGCGGGGATGAAGTCGATCAGACGGACGATGCGGGCGAAGACGTGGGGCGCGTCCTCCGGCTGTATTGGGCAGGTTCCAGCGCATCAGCGGAGTCGAGACCGCGGCGGAGAAGAGCTTCATCCTCTGAAATATTCTTCGGTTCAATCAAGTCGGACCGGAGCATGCCGGCGGCAAGATGTTGGTGGCGAGTGGGGAGCTGGTCTTCGTCAATGCTGGAAGTTTTCATCGTGCAGGCGGGTGAGGCGGACCGATGTTTTGGGAACATCTAATGAAGCCTCGCATTCCCCCCGCAGGACAGGGAATTGAACTGAGGCTACAGTGAGAATATAGTCTGCAATCCCAATGGCCGCTATGGGGTGTTTAGATTATATAGACGTCCCACAGTTGTGCGGCCAGCTTTTGTACCGGTGGTGACAGCCGGTGCCGCAGACGGAGAAATCTTTCATGCCCAACGTATGTCTGGGCGGCGTTGTTCGTTGGCGGCCTGCGGTGCTTCAGCGGGAATTTTTCTTTCGGCTCTTGTAATCAGAAACAAAAATACTGATGACCAGCCAGAAACCACCGGTGGCGGCTGCGAAAAAACAAAGAATGGCCAGTCCGGGATAGCCGAAGAGTTGAAAGGTGGTCGCCACACGCATCAGCAGGGCCGCGCCCACAATCAGGCCGGCCAGCACTACGCCCATGGTAATGCGGTTCGCGATTTTCTGCATACCGTCGAGCACCATCTTCGCGTCGGTGGCCTTCACTTTCACCTCCAGCTCGGAGTTGGTGACCGCATCCATGATGCGGTTGAGCCGCGCCGGGAGTCCCGACGTGAAATCCTTCACTTCAAGCAGCGAGCTGTAAATGTTGCCTTGGGTGAGATCTTGGCGGATGCGCCGGGACATCAGCTCCGCGACATTGCGGCGGATGGAGGCATTGGGATCAAACTCCGGATCCAAAATCCGGCCAACTTCATCCAATTGGAGCATGGTTTTCCCGAGCAGCACGAGTTCACTGGGCACGATGAGGCCGTTCGCCTGAGCGATGCTGCTCACTTCGAGCAGGGAGCGCCCGACATTAAGCTGCTCCAATCCCTGGTCCCGTCGCAGCGCCACCAACTGCGTGATGCGCCGGCGAAATTCGGCCATGGCAAATTCCTCGAGTTTCTCGCTCATGCAGATGGCGGTTTCTGCGGCCGCTTCGCCGTTTCCCTCGCTGACGGCCAGCAGTATCTTCAGCAGATTTTCCTGCATGGCCGGTGCGGTATGCCCCACCATACCGAGATCGATCAGGGCAATGCGCCCGTCGTCGGTAATGAAGACATTCCCGGGGTGAGGGTCCGCATGAAACAATCCATCCACGAGCACCTGTTTCAGATAGGCTTGGAACAGTTCCTCCGCCAGCGGCGCGCCTTTCAGTTCGAGCCGGGCGACGGGGCCGAGCGTGGTGATTTTCTGCCCTTGCACCTCCTCCATCGTCAGGATCGACCGCGTATAATAATCGGGCACCGGTTGCGGCACCTGGAGGAGTTTAAATTCCTGGAGATTTTTTCCGAGCGCGATCAGATTGTGCGCCTCGCGTTCGTAGTTGAGCTCCTGCTGGATCGTCAGACGAAATTCCTGCAGGATGACCAGAAAACGATGGCGGCGACCTACGGCGGTGTGGCCGTCGAGGAACGTGGCAATTTGTTCCAGCACCTCGAAGTCCTCGGCAATTTGCTGGCGGATGTTGGGACGTTGTACCTTCACGACGACCGCCCGGCCATCGCGCAACGCAGCGCGATGTACCTGGCCGAGCGAGGCTGCGGCCACCGGCTCGCTCTCGAACCGGGAAAACGCTTTGGAAATCCTGACGCCCAGTTCGGTCATCACGATCTGCTCCACCTCAGCGTAGGGGAAGGGCTTTACCTTGTCCTGCAGCCGGGCGAGCGCTTTCAAATAAGCGTCCGGGAGCAGATCCGGTCGTCCGGCGAGCACCTGTCCCAGTTTGACGTAGGTCGGTCCCATTGCTTCCAGATCATCCGCCAGTTGTTCGGGTGAAACCGGGTCAGCTCTCGAAGCGGCGGCGTCTTGTTTCGGCCGACCGTCGGCGGGCGGATTTTTGTCGAGGCCGAAACCCTCTTCAGTGCTCAGGTGTTGGGCGAGGTCGGAGCGGCCGTACTTCCAGAGAAGAGCGGCAATTTGACGGTAACGTTTAAAATGGGTGGCGGAAAATTTCATGAGCAGGATGCCGCTGCGGCTTGTGTAAGACACAAGGCAGACAGTCGGCATGCTTAATGACACTTAATTTGATCCGTGGTCCCCCGCGAGCAGCTGATTTTAAAATAAGAGCACGAAGTTACCCTTTAACAAGGAACCCTCTATCCTGTTTGCCTTTCCTATCCACCGGGTGCGTTCACTGTGCCCATCCAACCTATATGTTCAAAGCCGCCAAAGATGTTCTCGCCAGCCGGGGTGCTCAGACCTGGGCCAATAATCTTATCGCCCGCTACGGCAGGGTGGAGGATTTGAAGATCGATTCCCGTCTGAAAACGATGGAAGCCACCTGTTTTCTCGAGGGGGAAGCCACGCCCATCACGATCAAGGTGGAAAACTATGTGGTGGAAACGGAGAGCGCTAAAACATACATCCGTGCGACCAACTTCACCTGCACGCGGCCTTGGTTGCAAAAAGTGCTGACGGACTTTGGTCCGCAGAAAAAGATCGAGCTGCCACCTTGGGCCGCCCCCCTATTGTGAGCGTGCTGGCAGCGGAGATTTGTTAATCATCCGCAGCTTGGGTCAGGCTGCTTCGCGAAGGTCAGCCCGCGCATCATCCGGATTTTTCTGATCAAAGCCGGGACCTTCTTCCAGCCAGGCATGCTCATAGTCGCAGGCTTCGCACAGGACGCTGAGTTCTTCCCACAATCTGTCTTTAATCTGACGGAGGGCGTTCATGGAATCGTAGGGTTGAAGTTGAACCGATGGCACAAACCGGCCGACGGGCCAGCTGCTCCATGGAGAATACGAATGGTTTTCATCGGAAGAGAAGGGGAGGATAGTCGATTCCGATTTTGGCTGCAATGGGGCAGGGACCTACCGGTCGATCGGTCGGATCGGTCGGGTTTTGCCCTATGGCGGAGACCGGACTTTGCCTGTATTTTGAGCACGTTCCTACTCATCATAAACCTTCCCTCTCTTAATTCCCATGAATGATCTCGCTCTCCTTGCCCTCCCCCTTGCCGCTGCCGGCTATTCGCTGGTTTACATGATTTTTGGCGGCGGCCTCTTTGGGGCCGTCGTTATTTTCATCGTCGCCAAGCTGCTGGGAAAATAAAAAATAAGCGGCGCGAATCCACGCGCGGATGCTGCTGCGCCACGTCCAGCAGGCTGATCTGCCCGGGTAACGATTGCTGGCAGATTGTACCGCCGGCTTCCGCTATTCGGGCAAATTGCGCCGCCCAGAAGTCTTTGTTTGCAGCGCAGTTATTTTTAAGGCCAAGGCCATCAATCGCGGCTGTGACCGGCATGGAATTGGCGTGAACGTTGCGTCCTCCCGGGCCAAGACGCGGCCCATTTTGATGAACTGTCTGGTCTGTTATTCCTCTTAACCGCTGTGCTCATCAAACCACAAAAATAACATGAACATGAATACCATCAAAGGAAGCTGGAACTTGGCCAAAGGAAAATTGAAACAGAAATATGCGCAGCTCACGGATAACGATCTCATCTATCGAGAAGGCAAGGAAGACGAGCTGTTGGGCGGCATTCAGAAAAAAACGGGCCGTAGTCGCGCTGAAATTGAAACATTTCTGGAAGAGGAATGCGGCTGCTATTCTGCCGATCCTGAAGAATTCAGCGCCGAGCAATTCGAACTGAGTGATGAACGGCGGGCCCGCCACCGCGAAGATTGAAAATTAATTCACCACGGCGTGCGTGGCGAAAACTTATCCACCAACACCATCAGTCTCTGGCGGAGAGAGGAGATTGAAATTGGGGGACGTCAGCCGCAGAATTGTCAGCTATGGCAGGCAAATACTGTGATGGGAGAACCCGCCGGATTGTCCGGTATTCAGGTTTTGGGCAAACCCTGCGGCCAGGCGGAACGCGGCCGGGTGAATCCTTTTTCCAGAGCATAACGGATCAACTCCGGCGAGGTGCGCAAATCCAGCTTGGCCATGAGCCGGCAGCGGTGATTACGAACGGTCAGCTCGCTCAAGCCCACTTCGGCGGCAACTTCGCCGTTGGTGAGTCCGCGGCCAAAGAGGCCGAGCAGGCCCTGTTCGCGGGTGGACAGAATCTTGTCGAATGACGCGGGATTGTTGCGCAAGGAAAGATTCATTTCATGGACGGCGGGGGAAAGATAACGCTGACCTTTCAGCACCGTGTGGATCGCCTCGGCCAAGGCCTCCACGGTCTGTTCATTCTTGTCCACAAAGCCATGCAGCTTCGAGTGCATAGCCCGATGCAAGGTGTATTCATCGGTATAGCCGGAAATACCGATGACTTTGCTGCTCCGTGCAGCGGCCATCAGATCATCCAGCACATCAAGCCCGTCGCGGTCCGGCAGCGCCAGATCAAGGATGATGATATCAGGTTGCCGGGCGCGGCATAATTCCAAGCCTGATCCGGCATTCCGAGCCCCCGAAACCATTGAGCCGGGTATGGCTTCGCCACAGGCTTTCACGAGCAGATCCCGCATGAGCGCATGATCCTCAATGACGATAATTATCACAGTGACGCCACCCTAGGGCGCGCCAAAGGGATCGAGCAAGCACAGAGCCGGAGGCGAAATGATATTAATGTCCGCTTCCGTCTGCCGTGGATGGTTGAGCTTAATTTCAGCACCGATTTTGTGAGAGGATCAGCGCTGAATAGGGGGCGAGGGCGACGGTAATAATGCGATGGGTGTAGCCATCATGCGGGTCGGGTTGGGCGTCGGTTGTGGCCGGTCCCTGATCCGCAAAATCGCCGGAATAAGCTGTGCTGTCAGTATTCAGTCGGACGCACCAAGTACCTCCCGTTGGTACACCGATGGTGTAATTATCCACGGGTTGGGCGGAAAAATTGATCACAATCATGACATCATCGCCCGCGCCGCCTTCACTCCACCGGCGGTAACCAAGAATTTTCTGAGCATGATTAACGTGGTTAATTTCCAAGTGCTGACCGCAAAGGCCGGCACTGTATCGGTTTCGATCGAGCCGCAGGTGGACGAGGTCACGATATAAGGCGTGTATGCCCGCATGTTCGCCCAGCTTGGCCCAATCAACGGGCACTTCGTCACGGAACCACCCGTCCTCAAGAAATTCCTGACCCTGAAATAGCATGGGGACACCGGGCGCGGTGAAGGTGAGCACGGCGCCGAGCACGGAACGTTTTCGGGCGGGATAACTGTCAGTGGTGCTTGGGTCGATTTCACTCGGCAGGCGGGCCTTGCCATTGGCGACTTCATCATGGGATTCCGAGTAGATGACCCGGCGGAACGCATCGTCCTCATACCGGCAACGCAAGGCGGAGATCACCTGGTTGAGATCGCGCTGCTGGTCCTCGGCAGCCAGGAGACTGGCTCGAACAGGATGCACGAATGCACCGTCCCATTGCGCGCTGAAGCCGGCCCCGCCGCCGCCAGTATCCTTGACGATCCAGGTATCGTCCCGCAGATCCTCGGCGATCGTGATGAAGCCGGGCCGGGCCCGACGGAGTTCATTGTTGAGCCACTGACAGAGAGACCAGCCATCGTGGAGCGCGTCACCCGGATCGTGGGGCTTTCCGCTGCAACTGCGCACATAAACCGTCGCATCCCAACGCAGGCCGTCGACGCCATAAAGGTTGAGCCACATCAGCGCATTGTCGCGGATATAGGAGCGGACCTCGCCGCGTCCATAGTCGGGCCGGCTCTCTCCCCACGGAGTGGAAGCACGCCAGTCATTATAGAAATAAATTCCACCGAGATTGTTTTCACTCCAGCCGTCAAATTGCCACAAGCTCAGATCACCGGGGCCGAAATGGTTATAAACCACATCAAGAATGACGGCGATTCCCTCGCGGTGGGCGGCATCAACGAAGGCCTTGAAACCTTCAGGGCCGCCATACGCAGTCTCGACGGCCCAGGGATGCGCAGGGTTGTAGCCCCATGAACGATCCCCGGCGAACTCAGCAATCGGCATGACTTCAATCGCATTGATTCCCAGGTCGCGCAGATAGGGGAGTTTGGCAATGGCCGACGCGAATGTGCCCGGTCCCTCGCCGGCGACGGCGTTGAAAGTGCCGATGTGCAGTTCATAGACTATCAGGCGATCAAGTGTCGGCGCCTTGAAGGGCGCGGCGGTTCTGGGCTGGGGTGCCCAGACGACACCGTTTCCGATGGAATTTGTGACTTTGATCGCCCGTGGGTCGACGCGCGTAAACTTTGCTTCTCCTCGCTGCAGCGCATAGCGGTATTCTTGACCTTCACGGGCGCTTGAAACGATTCCGGACCAAGTGCCATTTTCATTGCGCTCCAGCGGGTGGGCGCCGGCTTTCCAGGAATTGAACTCGCCGACCACACTCACTGTTTCGGCATTGGGCGCCCAAACACTGAAGGCCACTCCTTTGCCGCCGGCCAGGAGTGTCGCTCCGAGCGGATGTTCTTTTGTCGACGCCCGTGGCTTTTGCGCAACGGGCGCTGCGGTGCTTTCTTCGCGAGGTTGCTTGGGCGAAGTCAGGGGCGAAAGGACAGTCAAAGATGATTCCATAAAAGTGGCGTGGTTTGGCATCAGGCAACATGCCGGTAGTCGCCCAAATCGTTTTCTGTATGGAAGCGCGCGCGACAAGCGGGGCAAATCGAATGGGTCGCGACAAAACCTTGTTTCAGACACCACGCATCCGCTTCTTTTTTATCAGAGCACCACGCACAGACTCCGGCGAACGCCTCATCATTGATGAAAAGAATGGCGCGGGGTCGGTGGGCCGTGGGTGCAGGGCGAATGTGAGTGAGATTTCGCTTTTGCGTTATGGTTTTCATAAAAAGGCAAGGTGATGAGCGGGCTGAGCAGTTTAGCCGACCAAGGGATCCAGCCGATTCTCATATCGGATGGCGGTCGCTGCGCCATGGGCACCACCGTGGCTCGCGGCGATAGCACCGAGAAGAAAGCCCACGAATGCGGCCAGGGAAAAGAGGGCCAGCGCGTTTGATGCTTTTTCGGCGGCTTCCCGGGCCTGCATCTCCGCCTCATTTTTTGCGGCATTCAAGTCAGCCTTGAGGCGCTCGTAGGTTGCAGTCCATTCGGTAACCGTGCGCTCGGCGTCAGCCGGGCTCATCCCGGCAGTATCAACCAGTGCCTTGACCACCGCGGCGCGATTGTCCGCTGTGTTGGCCGGTTGCGTGGGATTGAAAAGCCGGGCCACAGCCATGCCCACCTCACGCTTCGCGCGGATCGCACCGGCTTTGGCCGCATCAGCGGGACGGCTGTCCACCGCTTCATCCGTGAAGCTCGCCAAAGCATCGGTGGATTGTTTGAGCGCGTCTTTTGCCAGGTCAGCAGCGCCGCCGGCCACGACAGCAGCCGGTTTGCCTGCGAGCGAGAGACCGCCACCGACCAGCTTCGACAAATCTCCCAGCGCCCAGCCGGCGCCCAGTGAAACAAACAACACACCGGCAACGGTGGCTACGCACCACACGGAGAAACCATGGAGCCAGCCAGTGGAACGCGCCCCGACCGGTGAAAAGCGACCAGCGACCCAACCACCAAACCAGAGGGAAAAGACAGCGCTCACGCCTTGAATGAGAATTGCACCTGTGCCGAGGTCGGCAATGGGATTGGTGTCCGTCAACGGACTATAAATGGCAAAGCCCAAGCCCGCACCGAGCATCATGAACAATACCTGCAGGGCGACAGCCGCAGACGTGCCGGCGAAGATTGCCCCCCAGGAAACAGTCCGGCGGGAAACCGGGATGGGATTGTCAGACAAGGGTGATAATTCGGAGGCGTAGACGGAGGAGACCTTAGGATTTAAAGTGACTTGAGGATTCATGGAAATGAAGGAGTGGATTGATGAAGGATGAAGGAATGGTTGGCGGGCGGTGGCGGGCTTATTTGCCCAGAAGTTTTGCGACGATGAAAATGAGGACGGCGCCACCGAGGCCGCCGCCGAAAAGGAGATAGATCATGGAATAGCCAGCGGCGGCGAGGGGGAGGGCGAGGAGAGCGAGGTTCATAATTTTAGGAATGTTGATTAACGTTTGGATTTCTTTGTGACAGAATTGGGAACGTCGGATGACAGGGCGTTCGCGTTGACGCTCACGGAAATTTTCGTGAGCGCCTGATTGGTGTCGCCTTCTTCGGAGAGGGTGGTCTGCAGCAGCTTGGCCACTTCGTTTTCCTTGAGAGCGAGGGCGAAGGCCCGGGCGGTTCCATATCCGGCCATCTCGTAGTGCTCCACGCGCTGGGCTGCGCCAATCAGGGCCGCATCACGCACCGCCGCCGGTCCCTTGGTCTCGATGGCTTCAGCGCCTTCCTTGACCAAGCCAAGCATGGCGTGGCACGTCTTGCCCCGGGGAGGGCAGCCGAGGATTCTCAGCGCCTTCGCCAATCTCTTCACATGCTCGCGGGTTTGACCGAGATGACGGCTGAAGCCCGCTTTCAATTCCGGATGATTCGCGGCCTTGGCCATTTTTGGCAGCGCTTTCACCAGCTGATTTTCGGCAAAGAACAGATCTTTGATTTCATTGATGAGCAGATCGTGGAGGGTGGGAATGGCGGACATTGTGAGGATGGGATTCAGGGTTGTTGGGTGATGAAGGGGGAACCGGAATGGCTCCTCCCAATCTTGAGAGACCACTATGAACTAAAAATCCCGCGCACGATATAGGGTGAAAAGCGTAACACCGATCGACCAGGTGTTGTGCGCACGGCGCTACAGCAACCGCTCACCTTGTATAATGGTGCAGAATCGATAGGCTGAAGGTGTGAGCAAAGCTTTCACCAAAGAAGACGATCGAGGCCAACCGCCGGCCTTGGCGCGCCTGCAATCGCCCTTGCGATCAGGCGAGAAAAATTATGTGACTCCGGCGGGCGCACGAAAACTGCGTGAGGAGTGGGATCAATTATTCTTGGTGAAGCGCCCGTCTCTCCTGGCGGTTGCGCAAAAGGATGATGAGGCCAAGCGTCAGCTTGCGCTGCTGGATCAGCGCCTCGCGTATCTGGAAGAAAGTTTGCGGACTGCCGAAGTTCTGGCGTTGCCGGTGGGGGAGGAGAACCGCGTACGTTTTGGCGCCAGTGTAACCGTTAGGGAGAATACCGGTGGGACGACCACCTATCGCTTGGTGGGAGTCGACGAAACAGATCTCGCTCGCAACTGGGTAAGTTGGCAATCGCCAGTAGCGCGCGCACTGCTTAACCGGCAGCTGGGCGAACGTGTGACGTTTACGTTTCCTGCCGGAAAGACGGAGCTGGAAATTACGAAGATCGAATACGCGTAAGCCGGTGGCAGAGGACATGTGTGAACCACAACCTGTGCGAGGTGTCTTCAGTTAATGCGGTCCTTTCTGGCGATTTTCCCGGATTTCCGCAACGCGGTCCTTCTTCAATCAGCAACATGAAACTCTCCCGCCTCAAGCGTACGCCCGCCGACTACATCGAACCGATGAAGGCATTGGGCATGACGCAGGTTCCGACCGGCCAGTGGCATTGCGAAATAAAATTCGACGGTTATCGCGCCGTTGCCGTTCTGAACGGTGGGCGCGTGGAGCTGTGGTCCCGCACGCACAAGCCGATGGGTCCGGATTATCCGGAAATTGTGCGGGCGTTGGCGGCGGTCAAATGCCGGAGCGCGGTGCTGGATGGTGAAGTGGTCGCACTCGATGCCCAGGGCCGCTCCCGGTTTCAACTTTTGCAGGGCCGTGATCTCGAGGAGGGCGAACGCCCGGTGATCGCGTATTATGTTTTTGACCTGATGCAGCACAACGGACGCGACGTGACGGGGTGGCCGATCGAGGAACGGAAAAAACTGCTGGCATCCCTCTTGGGCAAACCCAAACGACCCGTGCAGTTGTCCGCCACGTTCGACGTTGAACCGGCCGACCTGATGCAGGCCGTGTGTCAACAGGGGCTGGAAGGCATCATCGCCAAACGCCCGCAGTCAATCTACGAGACCGGTCGCCGGAGCGGAGCATGGGTGAAATGCAAATGGCTGGGTGAGCAGGAATTCGTCATCGGGGGATTTACTCCTCCGCAAAACAGCCGCCAGCATTTCGGTGCCCTGCTGATCGGATATTTTCAGGCCAAGAAATTCATGTATGCGGGCAAGGTGGGAACCGGTTTCAATCGGGCGCTGCTGGAATCATTACACGCGATATTTCTGAAGCGGGTCAGGACGAGTTGTCCCTTCGCGAATCTTCCGATGGTGGCGCGCCGGCGTTTTGGCACGGGCATGAACGCGGCCGAAATGAAGAAAGTTACGTGGCTCCGCCCCGATCTTGTCGCCCAAATTCGCTTTGCGGAATGGACCCGCGACGGCCTGCTGCGGCAACCGGTTTTCCTGGGCCTCAGAGAGGATAAACGCGCGGCGGACGTGCGGCGTGAAGCCAGCCCCGCGACGGCTTAATGCGATCGCCAGACCTTCTTGCTGCCTTTCCCTGCGGCTATTTGCGCCATGGTCCGTTTTGTCAGCGCGGATTGATCATCCCGTCTGACCGAAATTGGTTTGGCCGCCTGGCCCGATTTGACGATCAGCCACATCGGTTTGCTTTCGTCGGTCTTGATGCGGAAAAGATGCCATTCTCCTGTGATTTTCGAACCATGAAGCATCAGTTTCAGATCACCTTTGGCATGGTCGCCGCCGAGTAATTCATACGTGCCGATATCCCAAACCATAACCGTCCCGCCGCCGTACTGGCCTTTCGGAATGGTGCCTTCGAACTTCAGATAATTGATCGGATGATCTTCCACTTCGAAAGCAGCGCGCTTCACGCCTGGGTCGGGTGAAAGGCCTTTGGGCACCGCCCACGATTTCAAGGTTCCTTCCATCTCCAGCCGGAAATCGTAGTGCAGCCTTGTCGCCGCATGCTTCTGGATGACGAATCGTCCTGTGCTCTGATTCGCGCGTCCCCGCCCGAGCTTTGGCTGGGGCTCAGCCGTCCGGGTGAAATCCCGTTTCGCTGCGTAGGCCTTGAGTGGCGGTGCCGGCGGCGCACTCTGCGCGGCAAAGGCCTGGGGCAATTTTTGCTTCAGGCTGAGCACAGGTGCAAAGAGGTCGCCCTTTTTTTTCAACCGCTGGATGGCTTCGTCCGGCGAGAAGGAGAGATCTTTGGCGTGTTTGGCTTTCTTCAGTTCCGGCCAAGTCACGGGCAGCGAGATGAAAGGTTCCTCCCGTTTGGCCCGCATGGAATAGACTGACGCCGTGGTCTTCGAGGGATTGTTTTGGCTCCAATCAATCAACACCCGGTTGCGACGCCGGGATTTTTCCATGTGACTGACGACGAGATTGCCGTGCTTCTGCTCCAGAAGTTCGGCCACCGCCTTGGCGAATGACGCGGTCGCGGCATAGGTTGTCGGCGTATTCAGCGGGACATAAAGTTGAAGGCCCTTGGAGCCGGACACCTTCGGGAAAATCTGCAGCCCGAGGTCATCGGTGATATCTTTTACCAGAAAGGCCACCTGCACACAGGTGAGAATGTCGGCACCGTCGCCCGGATCCAAATCGAACACGATGTGGGTCGGTGTATCCACCTTCGGCACGCAGTGGAGAAAGGGATGGATCTCAATGCCGGCAATATTGGCGCACCACGCGAGGGCCGAGGCGTCGTTGATCAGGATGTAATTGATCTTTCCCGGTTTGTGCCGCCGGCCGACCGCGAAAGTTTTCAACCACGGCGGCGCAAAGCGTGGCGCGTTTTTCTCATAAAAACTTTCACCGGTTATGCCGTCTGGAAAACGAATGAGGGTCACCGGTCGGTCGCGCAAATGCGGGAGGATAAAGGGGGCTGCCGCCAAGTAATACTGGATCATCTGACCCTTGGTGAAACCCGGTTTGGGAAAGAAGACCTTGTCCACATTGGTGAAGGTCACCATCTCCCCTGATTTCTGACGGGCCATGGACGGATTGGTTGGGAAACCTCGGGACTAAGCAGCTTTGGCGCGACGCTTGGCGTTCTTTGGGCGTTTGGTTTTCGGGCCCGTGGCTTCCTTCAGGCTCTGTTGCAAAACCGCGGCCAGATCGATCACGTTGGTGGCACTTTTCGGGGCATGCTTGGTGCCGGGCAGTTCCTTTCCACCACTCTTCACCTTTTTATCGATCAGCTTCATCAGGGCGGAGCGGTAGTCGTCATTATACCGCTCCGGGTCCCACTCTTCGGTCATCTGGTTCACCAAGGTAGTGGCCATTTCGAGTTCGCGCTTACCGGTTTTCTTTTCGGCTGGTACCGTGATGGCCGAGGGCGAGACCAATTCGTCGGCGAAGCGCATAAGTTCCAGGACCAGCAAATTGCCGTTGGCTTTCACGGCGGCGAGATGCTGGCGCGTCCGGATAATAACTTTGGAAATGCCCGCTTTGTTCGTGTCGGCCAGGACCTGACGGAGCAGACTGTAAACCCCGGCGCCCCCTTTCAGCGGTTCGAGATAGTAGGGTCGGTGAAAATAAATGGGATTGATCTGGGCCAGATCGACGAAGTCGACGATATCAATGGTGTCCGTGGCCTCGAGGTCCACGCGTTTGAAATCCTCATCCTTCAGCACGACAAATTTTTCTTTTTCATATTCATACCCCTTCACGATTTCGTTCCACGGAACCTCCTTGCCATCCACCTGTGCGACCCGCTTGTAGTTGACGGGGCTGAGGTCGCCTTTCCGCAGCAGGCGGAATTTAAGCTCCTCGGTCCGGCTGGCGTTTTGCAAGGCGACCGGAATGCTCACGAGACCGAAGGTAATGGATCCTTTCCAGATGGCGCGCATAGATAATAGGAAGTTATTCGGCATTGATGGCTTTAACCAGCTGAAGGCACGAGCACCTCGTGGTCAGGCTGCCTCGGGGGAAAAATGGAAAAATGGAAATGGAATAATACAAGCGCCCGACGGACGCGGATCATTGCCTGACTGACTTGAAGACGGGGAGGGGAGGTTCTGGGCCGTCTTTCTCCAGATGGGAGAGCGATACCCGTGAGGCCGCTCACCTCTTAGCCAGACAATGTTAGTCCGCGAGGAAGTTTCATCATAACTCGGTTCAGTCGCAGCTGCAGGATGAGGGAAACGCAGTAAACTCATGATGGCATCACTATAGCCTAACGGTTCCTGGCTGCCATCGGGTAAAGTACTACCGCCTCACCCCCCGTCCAAGGATGCCGTGAACACTTCCACGTCAGAGCTGTCACGGGTACGCTTGGCACGTCAGCAATTAACAAAAATAACAACTGCTGCATCATTTAACATGGCTGTCCGCATTGGCATCTCCGGATGGACTTATGCGCCTTGGCGCGGCACTTTCTTCCCACGCGAAATTCGCCAGCGGGAAGCACTTTCTTACGCCGCCACTCAGGTTGCCTCCATCGAGATCAACGGCACGTTCTATTCTCTGCACAAAGCTTCAAGCTGGGCGTCATGGTACGAGCGCACGCCGAAGGACTTTGTCTTTTCGGTCAAGGCGCCGCGTTTTGTCACGCATATTTGCCGTCTGAAGAATGCCACGGTGCCGGTGGCGAATTTCTTTGCCTCAGGTGTGCTGCGCCTGCGGGAAAAACTTGGCCCGATCCTCTGGCAGATTCCGCCCAGCCTGGCCTATGACGCCCAGGTGCTCGAAGAATTCCTCGGAACGTTGCCACATGACACTACCCAGGCACTCGCCCTCGCCCGGCAGCATGACGGCAATGTTCCCGAACCATGGCTAAAGTCAGATCGGACGCGACGGCTGCGTCATGCATTGGAAGTTCGCCACCTTTCGTTCGCCAACCCGGAATTCATCGCCCTGTTGCGTCGTCACGGGGTGGCGCTGGTGGTGGCTGATACCGCGGGCAAATGGCCGTTCATGGAAGATCTCACGGCGGATTTTGTCTATGTGCGCCTGCACGGCGACGAGGTGCTGTATGCCAGCGGTTACTCCGACACTGCCCTGCATCATTGGGCGGCAAAGATCCGCTCCTGGCGAACCGGAGCTAATCCCGACGGGGCGAAGCTGACGGCTAAAGCCGGACCACCTCGAAAATCCGGCCGCGATGTATTTGTTTATTTCGACAATGACGTGAAAGTCCGCGCCCCCTACGATGCTATGATGCTCGCCTACCTGCTGGGCGAGGGGCCGAAACCGGACGAACCGCCGTCGCCGGCGTTCATCAAGGAACAACCGCGCCTTAAGTGGCCGGCCTTACCGCCGCGCCGCCCCCGGAAACAAAAGCAGAATACAACGGCCCAGCTGCCAACAACGGATCAGTCGGATCGTCCTTCGTGAATAGCGGCACCATTCCTTTTTCCGGCTATAATCATCGAATAATCCCCCTTGCGCAATTGTCCGAATGAATGAACTTCCAGCACTTTTAGCCCCACCATTTTCCTACCTCCATACTATGAAACTACTGCTTGTTGAAGATCACGACAGGATGGCAAAAATTTTATGTGATTTATTGCAGATGAAATATGGCCATGAGGTCGAACATGCTCCCACCGGACAAGCGGCGCTGGAGGCACTGCAGAAAAACTGGCAGGAATTAAACGCATTAAATTGGTCCAGCTTTTAAGGGGGTAGAAACTGAGGTCTGAACGCTTGCGTGGGGCACTCACCCGCGTGTTGAAGGGATCTGCTCCCGTGTAATATTTGTCGCCGACCGGTGCAGGCTGGACGAACTCCGGCACCTGTTCTGTCGCTCACTGGCTCCTGCATTTTGTCCCTCTGAATAATCATGCGGGATGAGCGGATTCGCTATTCTCGTGATGGAGGGGAACCCCGACCGTTTTTATGGGTTATTCATTTGAGCAATTGTTTGGGCTCATGAAAACTCTTCTCAAAATCCTGGGGGTAACCGCCCTGATCGTCTTGGTCCTGCTGCTGGGCGTGCGCCTGGCGGTTTCGCCTTGGGCGACGTCGATCGTCAACCGGAAGCTGGCCGCCTTGCCTCAGTACACCGGCCGGGTGGGATCGGTGCAGATTGCGCTGTGGCGGGGCACGATTTCGGCCACGGACTTTCAGCTCTTCAGCAGGGGAAAGGAATCCGACGGTCCGGTCGTCAAGGTGCGCCATGCCACGCTCACGATTGCCTGGCTGCCTTTGTTCAAGGGCAAACTGGGCGGCCATGGCGGAGTGGATGGAATCGAGGTGATGATCGTCAACGAATCCGGGGTGGACGATGCCGACAAGAAAAAGCCGCCGGTCCGCCAATGGCAGAATGTTCTGCGGGACGCCTTTCCCCTCGAGATCACCCGTTTTGAAATCAAGGACGCGCGCATCGCGTTTGACGACCGTTCGACTCATCCGGCGGCCAAAATGGAGGTGGATCAGTTTCACCTGGTTGCCACCGATTTCAGCAACCGCCCGGAAGCGGGTGAGGCGTTGCCAGCGCACATCACCGTCGAAGCCCGCGTAGGCGGAACCGGCCGCCTCAAAGTGAATGTGCGCGCCGACCCCGGCGATGTGCAGCCTCATTTTGCGGTGACCATGGAATTGAAGGATCTGCAACTGGTCCCGATCCACGACTTCCTGGCCAAAAATGCGTTGATCGATGTCAGCCGGGGAACCTTCGAGGTTTATACGGAAATCAACGCCGCTGACGGCCATTATGAAGGTTATATCAAACCGTTTTTCAAAGACCTTGAGTTCAAGGCGGTCTCTGATCCTTCCAAAAATATTATCCAGCGCGCTGCGACCAAGGTCTTGAGCGCAGTCCAGGATCTCCTGAAAAACGCGAATGATCAGGTCGCCACGAAGGCACCGTTCAAGGGCGATTTTCAGAACAACCAGGTGGATCTCTGGACGACCATCGAGAACCTGCTCCGCAATGCGTTTGTGCAATCCTTGCGCGAAGGTTTGGAAGGCCATTCTCCCGCCCGCTAACTTCAACCGTTCACCCAATGAGAAAACCATCATCCGCCCGCAAGCCGCAGATATCCGCCGAACCCAAGCCGCCTTTTCCGGTGCAGCACCAATCGGCTCCCGGTTTGGAATCAAAACTCAAGCCTGCGCCCCAGTGGCATGGGAAACGTTATCGCGCCGCCGGCAAGCTGACGGACAAGGTGGCGCTGATCACCGGTGGTGATTCCGGGATTGGCCGGGCTGTGGCTTTTTTCTATGCGCGCGAAGGGGCAGACATCGCGATCTCCTACCTGCCAGTCGAACAATCTGATGCCGTGGTCACCAAGCAGTCGGTTGAGGCGCTTGGTCGCGCCTGCATTTTGCTGCCCGCCAATCTCACCCGCCCCGAAGCGGCTGACCATCTCGTGAAGGAAACGATCAAGGCCTACGGGAAATTGGACATTCTCGTTTCCAACGCCGCCCATCAGTCACACAAGCCGAGCATTGAAAAACTTACCGATGCCGAACTCGCGCTCACTTTCGAAACTAATGTTTACGCGTATGCCAGGCTCGTTCGCGCGGCCCTGCCACATTTGAAACCGGGGGCGGCGATCATCGCGACCAGCTCTGTGACCGGAATTCTCGGCACCGAAGGCCTGCCCGATTACTCTTCCACCAAAGGAGCGATTAACGCCCTGACCAAAACCCTGGCGATGGACCTCGTCGCGCGGGGCATCCGCGTCAATGCCGTTGCTCCCGGTCCGGTCTGGACGCCGCTCAATCCGTCTGATGCCGGCAAGACCGCCAAGGAGGTCGCCCAGTTCGGCAAAAGCGTTCCCATGAAACGGCCGGCCCAGCCTGAGGAACTTGCCCCCGCGTATGTGTTTCTCGCCTCCGACGGTGATGCCTCCTACATTACGGGCACCGTCCTGCAAGTGATGGGCGGGGAAACCGCTGGCGGTTGAACGAAGTCCGATCTGAGGTGATCGGGCTGCTTCTTCACTCATGACCAAAGGGCTGAAAATTTTTCTGCAAGCGGCCAAAGCTTGGAATGCCGACAATGTATTCAAACATTCCGCGGCGGTCAGCTTTTGCACGCTCTTCTCACTGGCGCCGATAACCATTATCGCCATGAGCGTGGCCGGCATTTTTTTAGGCCGGGAAATGGCTGACCGGCAACTGGAGTTGCAACTGACGCAATTGGTCGGAGCCGCCAGCGCCGAGATGATCCTCGGGGCGGCCAAGGCCAGTCACAGCGTGAGGGAAAACGGGTGGGCCACGGGCTTGGGGATTGTCCTGACGTTGTTTGGCGCCACCACCGTATTTGGCCAGTTGCAGGGCTCGTTCAATGATATCTGGGGAGTGCGCACCCGTCCCAACAAGAGTGGATGGATCGTATTGGTGCTTCATCGTCTGCTTTCCCTGGCGATGGTACTCACCCTTGGCTTCTTGCTGCTGGTTTCACTCGTCTTGACCACTCTGCTGACGAGTGCGTTGAAGCGGTTCGACGTTTCCTGGGGGCTGCAGGTGGCTGACATCGCAGTGAGCCTCATCGTCGTCAGCGTTATGTTTGCACTGCTGTTCAAAATCATGCCCGACGTCCGCCTGCGCTGGAAGGAGGTCTGGCTGGGAGCGGTCGTCACCTCCGGACTGTTCACCATCGGTCGCTACGCCATCGCGTTCTATCTCGGGCATTCCACCATCGCTTCAATCTATGGCACCGCCGGTTCGTTGGTGGCCCTCCTTGTCTGGGTTTATTATTCCTGTGCGATTCTGTTTTTCGGTGTCGAATTCATGCGCGCTTACCGGGCGCTCCACAATCTCCCGGTACAGCCCAAGGAAACCGCGGTTTTGATTAACGAAGAGATGCTGGCGCAACAGACCCGGGAAAAGCACCGGGGTTGATTCGACAGGACCGGTTTATCAGTCTGATGCGGTCAAACTGCGCGATAAAGGAAAGTCGTGCCCAATTTTAACAGCCTGGCTCGATCCAAACGGTACGTCCAGGAAGTAAGCTCACAGTGACTGGCCGCCCCGGCAAGACGACCGTAACTATGACTGAATTTCTAGTTCTGATCGGTCGCTCCGCCTTTGGTGTTTAAACACCAAAAGGCCCCTTTGACCAACATTGGCTATTCCTCCTGCCTCACATTCACACCCGTCCACCTTGGTTTGATTCAACGAAATGGAACTGCCCCCTTATTATATGTCCGTACGATTTGTTTTTTTGACGGCGTTGTTATGGGTGAACGGAATCATCTCGAAGGCCAGTGAACCAAGCAGGCCAGTGCCAATTACGGATGCACAGACTGACCCCGCGTCACGCCCCGTAGGTTTGTCGTCCTTCGGAGTCGGTGTGGATGCTGGCAGAGACGGTTTAGCCACTTCCACTACGACTGATCTTAAAAAGCTGAGTTTGGAAGAACTGCTGGCGATCCAGGTTACTTCGGTCTCGCGTTCACTGGTGGCGCTGTCGGATACGCCGTCTGCCTTGCAAGTGATGACCGACCGCGATGTCCGTCGTTCAGGCGCCACCAGCATCCCGGAGGCCTTGCGTCTGGCGAACAATCTGAACGTGGCGCAAAAGAACGGACACGACTGGGGCATCAGCGCCCGGGGCTTCAATACCGATCTCGCCAACAAGCTTTTGGTGATGATTGACGGGCGGTCGGTTTACACGCCGCTGTTCTCGGGCGTGCGTTGGGATGCGCAGGACATTTTGTTGGAAGACCTGCACCGCATCGAGGTGGTCAGCGGTCCGGGTGGCTCGGTCTGGGGAGCAAATGCCGTGAACGGCGTGATCGCCATCACGACCAAGAGCGCTAAGGACACCCAAGGATTTTATGGCGAATTTGGCGGGGGCGATCAGGTGAAGTTGCTGTCGGGCGTGCGCTACGGCGGTGAGTTGGGCCCTCAGGCCTATTTCCGGATTTATGGAAAATACACCGAACGGGCTGGCGAGCATCTCGCTTCGGGTGAGACTGTGACGGACGGATCACGCATGAAACAGGGAGGATTTCGTGTCGATGGCGAGACCCGGGCCGGAGGAAAACTGACTTTCCAAGGCGACTATTATGACGGCATCCAAGGCACACCCGGGACGAGGGATTCCCGGATCGGCGGAGGCAATCTGCAAGGACGTTGGTCACAAGTGTTGTCCAATGGCTCGGACGTCAGCCTGCAGGTCTACTACGACCGCACGTTTTTGCGGAAAGCATTTCCGGCGGGAATATTTGGTGCTGCAACGGGGTCTTTCACCGAGGATCTCGATACCTATGATGTGGATTTTCAACAGAAGTTCAGCCATGGCGAAAACCAGACCTTGGTCTGGGGCCTTGGCTATCGTCTGACTGACGACGACACCAAGGATGCGCCGCCGCTTGGCTTTGATCCTCGTTCGCTCCGGCAAAACCTGTTCAGCGGGTTTGTGCAGAACCAATTTTTGCTCGCGCACCGTACGCTCCTGACCGTGGGAACCAAACTCGAACACAATGACTATACCGGATTTGAGATCGAGCCGAGCATCCGGCTGCAAAAAGAATTCGAAAACAATCAAATGGTATGGAGTGCCGTTTCGAGAGCCGTCCGCACGCCTTCCCGGATTGACCGCGACATCCTGCAGCCGAGCCAAGGGCAGACAATCCTGGGCGGGAACAAGAACTTTCACTTGGAGAATGTTGTCGCCTATGAGGCGGGATACCGGGGGCAACTCGGATCGCGTCTGATCGGATCGGTCTCGGTGTTCTATAATACCTTAGCGCCAGTGCCAGCACCAGTGCGGGTGGTAATCACAACAGTCAATCGGTGAGTGATTATTTAAACCAGCAGAAGGCTCACGCAGAAAGTTCAGCAGCGCAGGCGGTCAGTTCTACGCGTAAAGCACATTCCATTTCTATTGGAGAAGTAAGCAGCCGTACCCATATTGAAGGCACATCGGAAGAACATTTTGAAGCTTCTTCACGTGAGTTCAGCAATCCCAATAAATGCCATGCGGTTACATTCATGTTCTACAGGCTCAATAAAAAGCAAACCGTGAAGTTTGAGCTGGTAGCTATTGAAAGAAGGGTACTGGATGATAATGCGCCCATCGGCGGTGTATTGCAACCCGGCGCTGCCAAACTGCCCATTGCACTTGTACCACAGGATATACCGGCAACGGCTGTACTAAAAAGACAG
>JANYCF010000150.1 GCA_025360455.1 Opitutaceae bacterium
GCCGTTTGGCGAAAAATCCGAGACGAAAAATACGACATGGCGTGGATCGACTGTGGCTCGGAGCTTTCGCCGGGATTTCATCGTTGGCTCCGTACCCGTGGCATGCCGATCATCAACTACAACTGTGATGATCCGTTCGGCACCCGGGACGGCCACAAGTGGGACTTGTATCGGAAATCGGTGCGCGAGCAGGATCTGACGATTGTTGTCCGCCGCGTGAATATGGCCGAAGCCCGGGCCGCAGGGGCCGGAAATGTCCTCCGCGTTTTTATGTCCTTCGATCCGGTGGCTCATGCGCCGCTGGCTTTGTCCGAGTCGGAACGAATGCAGTGGTCAAGCGAGGTTATTTTTGTCGGCTCGTGGATGCCGGAACGCGGCCCATTCCTGGTGCGGCTGCTGGAATTGGGCGTGCCGCTTTCCATCCGGGGCAACGACTGGGAAAAAGCGCCCGAGTATGAGCGGTTGCGTCCCGCCATCCGGGGCACCGCCGTCAATGGGACGGACTACGTGAAGGCCATCCAATGCGCCAAGATCGCGCTTGGTCTGCTGTCGAAGGGCAACCGAGATTTGCACACGCAGCGCAGCGCTGAGATTGCGTTCATCAACGGGGCGGTGTTTTGCGCGGAGCGAACGCTGGAGCACGAGCTGATGTATGCCGATGGTCAGCACGCGCTTTTTTGGAACAGTGCGGAGGAATGCGCCGCGCGCTGTTTGGAAACCTTGGCTGATCCGCCGCGGTTGCGACAAATCGCGGAGCAGGGCCGCCGCCGCCTGCTGCAGCTTGGTTTGTCCAACGACGACATTGCACGGGAGGCACTCTTCCGACTCAGCAGCGGTGGCGGAGTTGCCGAGCGGGCGTTGCCGCCCTTCTGAAGTTGATGATCACACGAAACACCACGGCTGATTCCCGCCCGATCTTCGAAGCGTTCAACAAGATCCCCCTGCAACCCCTCTACCTTGTGGCGGCCCTGACTATGGTGGCCAGCGGGCTTCTGGACCCGGGAGACTGGCGGCTCCTCGCGGTGGCGCTCACGGCGCTGCTCTTCAATTCTGCAACAATCCTGCTGACGCTGCGGATCTGGCCCACGGCAATCGCGGTACTCGGACTGGGGCTGGCGTACCTCCAGCAAGCGGCCGCGTTGGTCGGAATGTGTTTCGCCGGTCTGCTGGGGCATTTGGATGGCATCGGCACTTATTCGATCATGATCGGAAATGAATTTTGGGTGTTGTTGCTGATGTGTTTGGTATCGTTGGCCACGCTGCTGGTGCTTGGTATCCGCCAGCTCTTCATGCGTCCGGCGCGCCCAGTGAATATCGCGCGGTCGCTTAATGCCGTCGCCGCCGATCCGCGCTTTGGGATCCTCCTCCTCGCGGCGGCCGGCTTTACCCTGACCTTTTGGATCGGCGGGGCCGTCGGCCCCGGCTTGGCGAAAGCGGTCCTGCAGACTTTTCAACGGGCCTTCATGTTCGTGCCGTTTTTGGCGGGTTTCTATTTTCGGGTCTCGAAGACGGTGACGGTGGTCTGGATTGTCGCCGTCGTGGCGAACTTGGGCTTGGGTATCATTACAGGAGGACGGAGTCCCGCGTTTATCCCCATCGTCATCTATTGCGTCGGAGTGCTCTTTGGCGCAACACTCCGACAACGCTGGATTGTGCTGGGGTTGATCGTCATTCTGGCCGTCCCGGGCGCGTATATCTTTGGCATGATCGAAAGCATTCGAACGTCCGTGGGTCGGCTCACGATATCCGAAATCACGATGGACAAGATCACCGAAGTCACGGCGCAGTTGCAACAGGGCAAGCAGGCATCGCGCGACGCTTACGATCAGTTGCCCTCGTGGGTGCATGCTAATTACCGACTGCTTACCTGGCCCACCGTGGTGGTGGCGGCGGCCACCGGCGGCCAGGGTCCGTACCGGGGCTTCGAAGATCTGCCCCAACAGATCGCCGCCTCCTTGAACGTGGTCGCCGTGACGGGTGAAATGGGTTCCTACTACAACGAGGGTTTGTACAATCTACGCGCGGCCAACTACGGCTTCACAGTCGATACGGGTACATCGGTGGAATTTGGGTATTTGGCTGAATCATGGGATCGCGGCGGACCGATGGCGGCTTTTGCCTATGCGCTGATCGCCATCATCGTGCTTGCGCTGGTCGAGGCGGGCGTGCGCTTCACTTTGGAAAAACAGCCGGTTTTGCGGACGGTCGCGGTGAGCGTGATATTTACCACCGCCTTCTGGACGATGAACATTTATAACCTGCCACTCTCGCTCCGGCAAATTCCCGTCAATTTGATCATCTGCTATCTGCTCTTCGGGGCCGTCAGTTTCTTCGCCCCGCCATCCGCCCCTATGGCGAAGAACCTTCTCTGGACCGCCTCTTCGGCTCGGCGCCCGGGACACCGGATCCGTTCGCGTCAGCCGGGATTCTGAATGATCGAGGTCATTCATTTTCAGCGGAAACCCGAGGCACGGGGATTCAGCATCGAGCGACTGTTTGCGGATCTGCGGGCGTCGATACCGCCGGACATCGTTTGTCGGCGGCAGGAAGCTGCCCACCGGAGCCGGGGCTTCTGGCCACGCGTTGCGTCGGTGCTAGCGGTGCGGCGACAGGTCGGCTCGGTTAACCATGTCACGGGAGATGTTCACTTCCTTGTCCTCGGCTTGCCGCGTTCCAACACCATTCTGACGATCCACGATTGTGGGATCTTGCGCCGATCGCGGGGATGGAAGTATCGCTTGCTGCGTTTTTTCTGGTACGACTGGCCGATCGCGCACAGCCGAATCGTCACGGTCATTTCTGAGGCCACGAAAACGGAGCTATTGGAATTGACCAAGGCAGCACCGGGGAAAATTCGGGTGATTCACAATTGTGTGTCGCCGGAATTTGTTCCGATGCCGGCGGTCTTCCATGCGGCCCGGCCGCTTATTCTACTGCTGGGTACCGCGCCGAATAAAAATCTCCAGCGCATGGCGGAAGCGCTCGAGGGGCTGGCCTGCACGGTGGAGCTGGTTGGCGATCCTTCGGAGGAGCAACGGGCGGTTTTCGCCCGACGTCAGTTGGCTTTCACGGCGTTGGGTAACATCAGTCAGGCGGGAATTGTCGCGGCGTATGCGCGCTGCGATCTGGTGTTGTTCGCTTCACTACATGAGGGGTTTGGCTTGCCCATCCTGGAAGCACAGGCGATGGGGCGACCGGTCATTACCAGCGACTGTTCCTCGATGCCCGAAGTTGCGGATGATACGGCTTGCTTGGTCAATCCCTATGATCCGGCGTCTATTCGTGCGGGAGTCGAACGGGTGATCCGGGATGCGCCCTATCGCTCGGAACTGTTGCGGCGAGGATACGAAAATGCGCGGCGATTTTCCGCCCAGAAAATCGCGGCCCAATACGCGGCGCTTTACCGGGAGATCGCCGGAGTGGGTGCTGCAACATGAACTTTGTCCAAGTTTGTCATCAGCCATTCCCCTCGATCGGCGGGCCGGCGAAAACTTACCAGCAGTTCCATGAGGCGGTCGGTGCGCGCACCGTGGGGTTTGTCGCGCCCGCCTTCGGCGATGGCGAGCAGCCGGTGGTGCCTTTGGCAGCGGTGGTGCGTGCGTGCGGAGGGAGTATCGCGCGCTACCATTATGCGCCGGCCTCCCGACTGCAGGAGGCAGAGCAGGTGGTTCGAAACGCGGATTTTGTTTTGTTGCACGGTTTGTACACGCATGCCCCCGTTTGGGCCGCGCGTGTTTGCCGGAAGTATCAGGTCCCTTACGCGGTGGTTCTGCACGGCTACCTCGATCCGTGGGCGCTCAACCAGAGCAGATTCGTGAAACAACTTTGGCTCCGACTGCAAGGGAATGAGCTGTTGCAGCATGCGCATACCATCGTTTGTGCGACGCAGCGGGAAGCGGACAAGGTCGCTCCGTACCTGCGCGGTTTCGCTCCGACTCGCGTCATCAGCTGGGCATGCGAGATTCCGGATCACGCGAAAATCAATGGACGTCGTGAGGCGTTGCGCCGCGAACTGGGATTCCACGACTCGGATCGGGTGGCGGTCTTTTTCGGCCGGTTGCATTCGATGAAACGCCCTTTGGAAACCGTTCGCCTGCTGGCGGCGCTCCACGCGCAAAACCTGAAACTGCTGGTCATCGGTCCCGATGGAGATGTTTCGCGCGGGCAGTTGGAGGCGGAGGCACGCCAGCTCGGCTGGGCCGGACTGAAGGTGGTCGGTCCGGTGTTTGGGGAGGAAAAGTACGACTATCTTGGGGCCGCCGATGCGTACCTCTCG
>JANYCF010000207.1 GCA_025360455.1 Opitutaceae bacterium
CACGCCGGTGAGGCGCAGGCCGGGAGCGGGATGAATGGTCAGATTCATATCGTAGCCGAGCTCGGTCACCATGGTGTCGAGTTCCTCACTAAAAGTTTTTTCCATCGTGGAGAGGTCGGGAAAGAAGAACAGATTGCCGCCGCGCACTGCGCTGATTTTGGTCGCGAGCTCGGCGCCGAATTCCTCGCCGACACCGATGGTGGTCTGGCCAATGCCATCGCTTGAGGCGGCTTCCATCAGACCCATGAAGCCTTCGGGGCTGGTGTCGCCGGTGTTGGGGCGCTCATCGGTGAACTGCATGACGCGCGTGCGGCCGGCAAAGGTTTCCTGGCTGCGACGCGCGAGGGCGAAACCGACTTTGAGACCCGCTTCCATGTTGGTGGAACCGGAGCTGACGATGGCGTCGATGGAGGCGGCGATGTCGTCTTGGCTTTCCTTCGTGGTGCGCGTGGGCTCGAGGTGGATGTGGGAGCGGTCACCGTAGAGCACGATGGAGAGTTGGTCGTCGGGCCCGAGTTGGGAGAGGATTTTGTGGAGGGATTTCTTCACCAGATCGAGGGGCTGGCCGCTCATCGAACCGGATTTGTCGACGACGGCGATGAGGTTAAGCGGTTCGCGGTGCCAGGTTTTGGCATCGAGTCCGGAAGAAAATCCGATTTGGGCGAGGTAACGCACATCAGGTTGAGTGAGGAGTCGGGCCGGCATCGCTTCGCCATTGAGAATGAGAAGATCGTGGCTGCTGGATTGCTGGGATTTCAGCGGCAGGTCGTATTCACTGAAGAGTCCTTCGGCGGTGATGGTGCTCGGGAGAGGGAACTCCGCGCGCTTTACGACGTCGCGAAAGAAATTCGTGTCTTTCGCTCCGCCGACGGTAGCACCCATGCGACAGCCAGCGATCGTGGACGTAGCAGTATAGCCGACGTCACAAGAGGCCTCGACGACGAAGGGACTCAGGACGAGAGTCGCAGAGTCCTCTTTGTCCTTTTCCTTTTCTTTCGGTGGATTGGATTGGGCAAAGAGCCAGTGGTTGGAGGAGAGCAGGAGGCCGGTGAAGGCGAGTGCGGTGAGGCCGCGACGAACATTGGTTTTCATGGGAGTTTTTGTAGAGGTTGGATAATCAGTTGAACGGGGCAGAGCATACCTGCGCTGTGCAGAAATGTCGTCACGGCTATGTAAGACTTTGTCAGGAAATCGTCAGAAGATGTCATGAGGCTCGGGTATAGGGCTGCGCCCACGCGATTGGGGTTTGAGTCTGGGATTTTGGGGTTGAATCGTGGGGCGGCAGCTCATGGGTCAGAGACCCGTGCCACGAGGGAAGGAGCGCAGGCTTCCAGCCTGCTTTCGATAGAGTCGCGCGCGATGAATCGCTTCCGTATGGTTCAGGCGCGCCATGGGACAATCCGCCTCCATAAACAAAAAGGCCCGGCGGTGAGGCCGGGTCAGTGATGGGGCGGGAGGAGGGATTTTCTCGTTTTACTTTTTCTTGGCTTCGAGTTCGCGGACCGAACGAATCGTGAAGGAGTAGTCGATCCAGAGCTCAACTTCGCTCTCTGAACAACTGCGTAAGCGCACCGGGCCGGACAAGCCGCTGACGAGAATCTCGAAATCCGTGCCGAGGCCTTTTTTCACTTGTTCGTAATCTTCAAATATTTTTGTCAGGAGATCCTTTCGAAGTTCATTTGGGCGTTTGATAAAAAGACCGACCGGACCGTCCATGACCTTGGTGCCACCGATCAGCTTGGCGGCAGAGACGAGACCGCGCACCTGCTTCACTCGCTCGTAGAGACGAGCGTCAGAATTCAACTCAGCATAGACGGCGAAATTTGCAAAGGAAGTGACGATGCCGCCTTTGCCGATGATCGAGTGTGAGCGGTTTCCGCTGATGAGTTGGACTTCCCGATTTTCAAAACGTAGTCCCGGGATGGTTTTGATTTCCCTGGCGAGAGCGTCTACTGAATCGGTGAGTTCTTTGTTCCGGATGTCCTGTTTGTCGCCGGAATTTGACAGAGCGAATTCGATGATCGCGGCATCTGCTTTTCGAATCAGGGTGATCGGAACGGTGGGGACTCCGCTGTTGGTGTCAGAGCCAAAGCGAGGTTGTATTTGTTGGAATGATTTGGGTGCTGAATAGCCACGATCTTCACCCGCGCTGACACAAAAGGGACTCAACACGAGAGTCTCTTCCGATTCGCTGGCCGGTGGTTCCGATTGGGCCAATAACCGAACGCCCGGTGTAGACATCAGGATAATAGGCAGAAGCAGACATTTGATGACGACGGTTTGGAAGCGGGAGGGCGTTGCGTTTCGGCAGAGGAGGAGGGGTGATAGTGATGGTTTCATGAGTACTGCTGGGTTGGATGGAATGGTTGTTTGAACGTCTCCACCTTACCCAGGCCGCGCCGTAATGTCGTCAGGGCCATGTAAGACTTTGTCAGGAGTTTGTCAGAAGATGTCATGGGGACGTCGCGTATAGGGCTGCGCCCACGCGATGGGGATTTTTGGGTCATGGGTATAGGTTCTGGGTTGAATCGTGGATGGGGTGGCTGGCGGCAGATCACGGGTCGGAGACCCGTGCCACGAGGGAAGAGCGCTTCTCCTCCATTATTGCTGAAACGAAAAGCGGGCCCGGCCCGGAGGCCGGGCCCGCGTGGCCCACCCGCTGCGAAAATCCGGCGCTAAAATTCCCGCGACACACTCAGGAGCATTTGGCGGCCGTGATCTTTCGCAAAACGTGTCGGCTGCCAGGGGCAGTCCGTGAGATTCATCAGATTCAGCTGCACTTTCATCCGTTGGCCTCCGGATAGTTTGTGCTCATAGGCAAAGAGGAGGTCGCAGCGGACTCCTCCTGTCAGTTTGTAGCCGTCGTTGAACACCATGGTATTTCTGGCGTTGATCGCGAAGCCGGTGACAAAGCCCTGCATGACGCCTTCAAGAAAGGTGTAGTTCGCTACGATGGAGGCCTGCCGACTGCCGCCGCGGTAGGGGCCATTGTTCTTCCAATCACAATACCAGTTGGCGCGGCAATTGAGCGCACGGGTGGGTTGAAGATTGATCTCGCCCATCCA
>JANYCF010000239.1 GCA_025360455.1 Opitutaceae bacterium
GGTACGTCGGCTTGCTGGCGCTCGCCGCAACACTCCCACCAAGCCAAGCAAGCTTCAGAGTATCGGACTCACAGGGAATGAAGAAATTCAAAAAGTGTATTCCGTGGTGACCTCTTCTGCTTTGCATCAGTCATGATCTCCACTCTTCGCCACCTCCAATACGCCTCCGGCCATATTGAACTCGGTATGTTCAAAGAAGCCACGACTGAGCTTGATGCGATCAGTAAGGCGGACCAGCTCCTCCCCGCCGTCATCAGCGTCCGCATCGATTTGCACATGCACGCCAAGCAGTGGAACCGGGTCATCCATTTCTCCCGGGAACTGAGCCGTCTTGCCCCTGAAGACGACAAAGGTTGGGTCAGCCACGCCTTCGCCCTCCGTGAACTCGAACTCATCGAGGAAGCCCAGGCGGTCTTACTCGAAGCCGAACCTCATCTTAAAAAAGCGTGCGGCCTCCTGCACTACAACCTCGCCTGCTACGCCTGCCTCCTCGGTGACAAAGTCGAAGCCAAGCGCCGCCTCGTCACCGCCATCAAGATGGACAAGTCTTGGAAACAAGAAGCCCTCGAAGACCCCGACTTAAAAGCGTTGAAGGCGATCATCGCCGCGCTGAAGTAAACAATCAGAGCGGGGATTGGCGCGCGAGGGGGTCCCCGCATCGCTCCCAGATCAGGCGGAAGGCAGCGCAATATTCTTTGGGCCGAGCCGCGATTCGTTTCGTGAGTTCCTCGGGCTTTAACCACTCCCCTCGTTCGATCTCGATCGGACAGAGCACGAACGGTCCTTCCGACTCCACTCGATAAACCCAAACAAATTCGGCGCCGGTTTCCTCACAGGCGGCAATGCGCAGCAAGCGTGTCGGTGGTTTTTCCAATTTCAATCCGATCTCTTCCTGTAATTCCCGCCAGGCGGCTTGATCATAATCCTCGCCCGCATCCAAATGTCCGGAGCAGGAAGAATCCCACAACCCCGGCGACATATCTTTAACCATCGATCGTTTCTGGAGAAAAATTTCTCCCGCGCGGTTAAAAACCAGTACGTGCACCGCCCGGTGTAACCAACCCTGCGCATGCACTTCACGCCGTGGCGCCTGTCGGAGCACCCGGTCCTGCCTATCCACCACATCGAATAGTTCGTCACCTTGATTCGCCATGCATCACCCTGTTTTGATCGAGATTCATTGGGCAAGCTCCGATCAGCTTATGCACCCACGGGCTTTCTTGAACAACAAACCTCCTCCGCCTAAGAAGGCGTCTAAAAAGCCTGCCGGGGGTTGGGCGGGACCGCTGGGACCGCCGCGTTTTGCCCGTAAGGAACGCACCGACGGAAGCGCCCCAAGGTAGCTGGCCGACTGGGCACCCCATCAGGGTTAGTCGGATAAGCTCTAGGCCGAACATTTCATGCTCAAACCAAGAAAATTCTTGGGACACAGAGACAGAAGGAGGAGCACAGAGATCACAGAGCAAAATACCAGGACCCAAGCTTCGGATTTTACGTACACGCCAGCTCAACAGCGCGAGAACCTACCACACCTTGTCCACTCCTTCTCTCTCTGTGTCAGCCTCTGTGCCCTCTGTGCAAAGGATGGGGAGGTTTTAGGTATGAAATATTCGGGCTAGGCGCTCAATTTTTTAATCCGCGATCCGATATCGGATCGGAGGCGCTCGAGATGAGCGAGCGTGAAGTCAGCGACGTCGATCTTGTCATCGAGCACCAAGGGCGTGAGATCCATCGCCCAGGTGATGCCTTGAACATTGTCGACAGTATGCGCTTGATGAAAAGTTGCATTCGCCGTGCGGCGGCCGACGGTCGCCAGATCATAGCGCTTGCCGCCACTGATCTGGGAAGCAAAAGCCGCGAGCAACTTATTCGCGAGTTCGGGATGACGGCCGGCATCGAGCGCCACCTTATCCGAATCCACCAGCCAATCAAGATCACGCCAGACTTCGCAGCCCAGGACTTTTCGCGGTCGGCGTTCGAACGGCAAAGTACGCAATGCTTCAATACAGCGCAAGAAAAGCGCGACATGGGTGTCGTGTTTATCCGCGGGATTGTGCAGATAAATAACTTCCGGATGACACACATGAAAAATACTCTGCAAGTCTTCCGCCACGCCGGGATGACCCGGTTGCTTCACGTCCACACTCGGATGACCAAGCTGGAGTTGGATGAGATAACGGCCCAAGTCAGCTGCTTGGCGTTGCTCGCGGCGGCGCACCGCTTGCATCAACCCATCGGTCATGTTGGCAAAAGAGCCCGTGCGCGGTGAGCCGGCGCCATCCGTCACCACCACTCCCCCAAAAGCTTGGCGGGGCTGATCGAGACAATCGCTAATCCCTGCGTGCGCCATGATCTCGATATCGTCCTGGTGAGCGCCGACGCAAAGATGCGTCACCCGGCTGAGAGCCTCGGCTGGCAGCAAATTACCAGAAGGAATATAGACCTCAGCATTCATCCGGGAGAATTTCATAAGGGGAAGTTGCCTGAATTATTAGCCTTTTGGCAATACACGATAGGACGAAAATCTACCCAGCGGTCTTGGTGAAGTTCGCCTCAACTTCTTCCGGTATTTTGCCCTTGGTCTCGGCTAGAAATATAACGCCGAGAAAAAACGGAATCCCTGCGGCAATGAGACGACGTTCTGCCCCTTGCAGAAAACCGCTCAGTACGTTACTGCGCTTGGTCTAGTCGGCAGCGCGGCGGCGTTAACCAGTTGTTTGAGCGAAGGGATGATCGCGAGTTCAACGGCAGCGTGCGGTTCGGCTACCTGATCTAACTTGCTCAACTGAATCGGAGACCAACCTGATGGAGGGGTACGGCCTGACGCGAGATTCCGCGCGGCCTCTAGGCCCACGTCACACGCAACCAGCAGTGCATCGAGTGATAGGTGCGATGCTTGGAACCAAGGCATTTGGGCTACGTGTCCTGTCATCAATTGCGTGGCAACATTTTTCCAGGCATTTAATTGTTCAACAATAGCACCAGTATTCGCCGTTGTCACAGTCTTAGTGAGAATGAGCGCGTCAACCTGTGCCGCGAAAATTCGAGCACCGAAACTGTCTGGTCGGGCACAATCTGCCAAGCCGGTCAGCGGAGTGATCTGGTTGGCGGCAGGTTGTTGCCCGCCGCGGCGGTAATCTTTTACTGGCTCCAGCAAATCGACCAGGGTCCGCAGCGCGGCGAGATCGGCCGACGTAGCCCCGTCACCGGCCAATCGCCGCAACGCGGGATCGAGATAACTTTGATGCCGAAGCCCAGTCTCTTCCAACCGCTGACTGACCACGGCGAGACGACGATACATATCAGACACGTCGCGAACTTCGCGCGGCGACCAAAGTCGCTCCGCGATGGCGGCCGTGCGCGGCCAGATCCGCGAATCAATCGTCTCGGGCGTGACCCACTCCGCCCACATCGTCGCTTCGCCACCGAGCACCAATTTTTGCTGCTCTGACGTGAGGGATGATTGGGCCGGGACCGGGTCATTGAGATAATGCACGGAAGCGGGATGACACAGATCGATGTAGTAGCCGTTGGAAAGAATGCAGCTGAAACCGCGCTTGGTTGCCTCGGCAATTCCTTCGGGTCCGCGCCAGGAATGGATCACACTGCCGGCAGGTAGATCGGGATGTAGAATCTCATCCCAGCCGATGAGTTGTTTGCCGTATTGGGCGAGGATTGCGTGAACCCGGGTATTGAAATACGCGTGCAGACCGGCGTTGTCCTTCAACTTGTGCTCGCGGATATAGGCTTGGATGACGGGATTGGCGCTCCACTGCGCGCCATTGTTTTCATCACCGCCAATATGGATATAGGCGTCAGGGAAAAGCGCCGCCATTTCCCCGAAGAATCCATCGAGTAAAACATAAACCTGCGGATTGGTCGGATCAAGTACCGGATCGAATACACCCCACTTGCGCTCGATCGCGTAGGGACCGGGGGCGCTCGCGAGTTCTGGCTGGCTCACCACCCAACTCGTGGCGTGGCCCGGAATATCAAACTCAGGCACGACGCGAATTCCGCGCGCGGCCGCGTACGCAATCAACTCGCGCATCTGCGTCTGCGTGAAGAAATCACCGTCGGAGCCGAGTTGATGCAGACGCGGAAAAGTTTTGCTTTCGATCCGAAAACCCTGGTCGTCGGTCAGGTGAAGATGGAGGACGTTGAGCTTCACGAGCGCCATGCCGTCAAGATTGCGCTTGATGACTTCCATCGGTTGCCAATGGCGAGCCACATCAATCATCAGGCCGCGCCAGGGAAAACGGGGCTGATCGGTGATTTTCACGACCGGCCAATACCAACCAGCTGAATCAGACTGGAGCAATTGCAGGAGGGTTTCAAAACCATGCAGCGCCCCAATGACCGTGGGCGCAAGCAGTACGACCTGCCCTGCCGTTACGTCCAAAACATAAGATTCGTCTTCACCCAAGATCGGCACCACCGAACCGGACCCCGTACATTCAATTACCAATCCCGCGTTCGTGCTGTTATCGGTGAGCGCGTACTCACCGGTGGCCCGGCGGACGAACGTCAGCCCGGTGCGCGCTTCGGTGCGATGGAGAAACCGGGCGAGACCCTCGCGAAGTCGGGCATCGTCCTGACCACGCACCGCGACGCTGAAATCCGCCGTGACGGCCAACCTGCCAGAACCAAACAGCGTCGCCACTGGGAGCGGCATCACATTGGGCAGTGGCGTTGCGGCGAATGTTGCCATGGTTGCGGAGATAACCATCAAGAGAAAAATGAGTGGACGGAAAGACATGAGAGGGGAAACCCAAAGTGGGACATCGCGGAGAAACTCACCAGAGGCAAAACGCTTGAAAGCTTTGATCGCAGCCTATTCGGCGAGACCGAGCGTGTTTTAGTTCTAGGTCAGCAACTGCACGATGCGGACAATCGGCAGGAATAGAGCGATCACGATGGTGCCAACCACTCCTGCGAGCAGCAATATCAGCACCGGCTCGATCAGTGAACTGAGACCGGCCACGGCGTTGTCGACTTCCTCGTCGTAGAGATCGGCGATTTTGCCGAGCATGGCGGGAAGTTGTCCGGTGTGTTCACCCACATCAATCATGCTGGTGACCATGGGCGGCAACACTTGGGTACTCTCCAGCGATCGCGCGACCGGCTCGCCAGCCTTGACGCGGTCATGAACGAAGCCGATGGCGCCTGCGACTCGGGCGTTGCCGCACGTATCACGCGTGATGAGCAGTGACGGCAAGATCGCCACGCCGCTCGAAAGCAAGGTGCCGAGCGTCCGGGTGAAACGGGCGACGAGTGATTTCAGAATAAGATCACCAAAGATCGGCAATTTCACGACGAGGCCATCGATGAATCGCCGGCCACCGGGACTGCGCTGAAATAGTTTAAACCCAATCCACGCCACGATGAGCGACCCCAGCACCACCGGATAGTGATTCCGCACCAGATCGCTGGCGGTGAGTACCGCCTGAGTGAGCGGTGGCAACGGCGCGCCTTTGAGCAGATCGGCGAAAATCTTTTTGAACTGGGGCACCACAAACACGAGTAGACCGGCCAGTATCACCATAGCCACCGTCATCACCACCGCCGGGTAAACCATGGCTGCTTTGACTTTGCCGCGGAGCTGCTGGCTCTTTTCCAAAAAACGCGCCTGTCGATCAAGCACGGCATCGAGCAGCCCACCCGCTTCGCCGGCCTTGATCATACTCACGTAAAGCCAGTCGAACACACGTGGGTGCTGGGCGAGCCCTTCCGACAACGTGCCGCCGGATCGGATGTGCACGGACAGCGCATCAATAATCTGACGAAACTCGGCGTTACGCTCATGCCGCGCCAATGTTTCCAAGCCGCGCAGCAGCGGCATACCCGCACGCAATAAAGTCGAGAGCTGACGAGTGAACAACATCAGTTCACGCGGTTTGACGGGCCGCAGAAAGGGCAACCGCAACGCAAAGGAGCCTCTCCTTTGCCCGGAGCTGCCCGCCGAAGAGAAACCGGATTTCAACGTCACGACCGGTGCTCTTGAGCCATGCGACTCGGTGACGTCCGTGGGGAAAAAACCGCGAGCCTTCAGGTCGGCGACCGCGCCCTCTTGATTCACGGCGGAGAGCGCCCCGCTGGTTACAACACCAACCGAATCGATCGCTGTGTAGGAAAATTGGGGCATGAGGTTTGTCAGCTTATGGATTAACAACGCCGCTCAGGTGTGCCGGGCAACTTCAGCAAAACTGGTTTCTCCGTTGAGCATGGCACGCACGCCGGCCTCGCGGAGCGAAGTCATCCCCAGCGCCGTGGCTTTTTGGCGAAGTTGCATCAGTGCCGCACCGGCCACAATCAGATCGCGCAGTTCGTCGTTGATGGGCAAATATTCAAAAATACCGAGGCGTCCGCGATAACCGGTGTGATGACATGCCGCACAGCCTTGCCCGACGTAGCAGGGCCGACCGGCGTAATGCGCGGGGTCGAGACCCAGTTGCCGCCACGCCATATCAGTCGGGTCGTGCGCGGTTTTGCAGTCCGTGCAAACCCGTCGCAGCAGTCGCTGCGCAATCACCGCTTCCAGTGTCGACGCAAGCAGGAATGGCTCGATACCGAGGTCGAGCAACCGGGTGACAGCACCCGGTGCATCATTCGTGTGGAGCGTGCTGAGCACGAGGTGACCGGTGAGCGAAGCTTGAATGGCAATTTGCGCTGTTTCCAGATCGCGCATTTCACCCACCATTACGATGTCCGGATCTTGACGGAGAAATGAACGCAGCGCCCGCGCGAAGGTCAGCCCCGCCGCATAACTGACCGGCACCTGCATGATCCCCTCAATTTCGTATTCGACCGGATCTTCCACGGTGAGGATTTTCACGCCCGGTGAATGCAATACCTTCAAGCAACTGTAGAGTGTGGTGGTTTTGCCCGAGCCGGTTGGCCCGGTGACAATGAACATGCCATGCGGCCGACTGATGTTTGCACGCACTCTTTCCTCGATGAGAACAGGCAAACCGAGTTGAGCCAGATCGAGCGACAAGGCGGATTGATCCAGCACGCGGAGCACCACACTTTCGCCAAACTGGGTCGGCAAGGTGGAGACACGCAAGTCGACCGCGCGGCCCGCGACGGTCAGCTTGATCCGGCCATCCTGCGGCAGCCGGCGTTCCGCGATGTTGAGATGCGCGAGGACTTTGAGCCGTGAAATAATCGGGAGGGCCAGTGACTTGGGTGGCGGAGCGAGTTCACGCAGAGTGCCATCGACGCGACAGCGAATTTTGAATTCATGTTCAAAGGGTTCAAAATGAATATCAGAAGCCTGCTCCTTGATGGCCTGAGTGAGCACAAGATTAACGAAGCGGACAATGGGCGTCTGCCCCGCGAGCTGCGCCAGATCGGACTCGCCCAGCGTTTCGCTGGCTGCGCCCGGGGTTACCGCCGTACCCAACTCACGCGCGAGCTCGGCGAGCGACACTTCTTCTTCGCCATAATGTTGCCGGATGAGCGCGGAAACAATTTCAGGATCAGCCACCGTCACTCGTACTTCGCGTTCGAGGACGAAGCCCAGATCACCCGCCAACTGGGCATTGAAAGGATTGACCGCGAGCAAGGAAATGGAGCGAGCATCCGCCTGCCAAGGAACCACCCGATAAGAACGCGCCAGGCCGCCATCGAGCAACGCGAGGGCCGGCGCGGGCAAAGTGGCCGGGATCACGTCGGCATAACCTGCCCCCAGATGCGAGGCCACCGCGTGCAACAGTGTGGGTTTATCAATCAAGCCGAGATCCAGCAGCACCGTGGCAAAAGCCTTCCCGGTCTCCCAATGTTCAGCTTGGGCCAACTCCAATTTTTCCCGCCCGACCAAGCGGCGTTCGATGAGCAGATCAAACACCGTCTGATCATGTCCTTCGAACATCCGCGGAGTGGGTCGTTAATTCTGGCGAAGCTTAAAGCCCAGACTGGTGAGTTTCGTGCGCATGCCCTCGGTGTCTTGGGCTTTATCCACGGCTTCATCGGGATCAATCAACTCGGTGTTCACCAAGCTCAACAAATGCGTGTCGAGCGTGATCATGCCGAGATTGGCCCCGGTCTGAATATCCGAGGTGATACGGAAGGTCTTATTATCGCGGATCAATGAGGCGATCGACGAGGTATTGACCATGATTTCGTAAGCCGCGATCCGGCCGCCGCCATTCTTTTTGCAGAGCGTCTGGGAAATCACGCCGATGATGGACGTGGAAAGCTGCGTACGAATCATCTCCTTCATATTGGCTGGAAAAGCGTCCACGATGCGATCGACGGTTTTGGCGGCGCTGTTGGTGTGCAGGGTGGCGAAGACCAAATGCCCCGTCTCGGCCGCGCTGATGGCCGCTTCAATCGTCTCGAGATCGCGCAGCTCACCGACGAGGATCACATCCGGATCTTGGCGCAACGCGCGACGGATGGCTTCCGCGAAATTCGGCACGTCCGCTCCAATTTCACGCTGGGTGACCACGCAGCGTTTATGGCTGTGGAAATATTCGATGGGATCTTCGATAGTGATGATGTGCCCATCGCGGTTCTCGTTGATGTAATTCACCATCGAGGCGAGCGTCGTGGACTTACCCGAGCCCGTCGGACCAGTGACGAGCACCAAACCACGTGGACGATAGAGGAGCTCCTTAATTTTGTCCGGCAAGCCGATCTGCCGAAGATCGAACATGAAATTGGGAATCTGCCGGAGCACCATGCCGTAGTTGCCCTTGCTCTTGAGGACGGAGACGCGGAAGCGGGCGCGTTCATGAAACGCAAAACCGAAATCGGAACCGCCATGGAGCTTCACGTTTTGCACGTGGGCATCCGGGGTGATGGCGAGCATCAACTTTTCCGTATCCACCGCGGTTAGAACCGGGCCGTCGATCGGCGTCATGCTACCCCGCAGGCGGAGCGTAGGCGGGATGCCGACTTGGAGGTGCAGATCCGAGCATTTCTGGTCAACGACCAGCTCGAGAAGATCATTCATGTCGTAGCTCATGGCGGTAAGGGGGTCGCGACTAATCGATATCGCCGATAGTCACGGAGGCAACCTCAGCGATTGTGGTGTGGCCGGCAAGGACTTTACGAATGCCATCTTCCCGCAAGGTCCGCATCCCATCCGTCCTGGCCCGCTGGCGTAGCTGGGCGGCACTGGCATTTCCGTATACCAAATCGCGCAAATGATCATTTACTAAAAATATCTCAAAAATTCCCAGGCGACCCCGATACCCTGTGCCATGGCAGGCGGAACAGCCCGCACCGTGGGCAAACTGCGCCCCGGAAACTTGCGCCGCACTCAAGCCGAGCGCCGCGATTTCACGCGGGGCGGGCTGGTGCGCCCGCTTGCAATGCGGACAAATCCGCCGGACCAAGCGCTGCGCGAGGCTGGCCCGCAACGCCGCAGCCACGAGGAACGGTTTCACGCCAATATCCGTCAACCGCGCTATCGCCCCGGCCGCGTCGTTCGTATGCAGCGTACTGAGTACGAAATGCCCGGTGAGCGCGGCGTTGATCGCCATGTCCGCCGTCTCGCGATCCCGAATCTCACCCACCATCACGATATTCGGCGCCTGCCGCAGCATGGCGCGCAATGCCGTGGCAACGGTCATCCCGATTTCCGCGCGCACCGGCACTTGGTTGACCCCGGTCAGCTGGTATTCGACCGGATCCTCCACGGTGATTATTTTCCGGTCCGTCTGGTTGAGATGATGCAGACAACTATAGAGCGTGGTGGTTTTTCCGGAACCGGTCGGACCGGTGACGAGCACCATGCCATCAGGGGACGCGATGAGGTTTTCCATCTGGACCCGATCCTCGCCATCAAAACCGAGCTCCGGCAAACCGAGTTTCAACTGCGATTGATCCAAGATGCGCATAACAATGCTCTCACCGTGAATCGTCGGTAGCGAAGATACGCGAAAATCCAGCGTACGGCCGGCCAAAGCGATTTGCACGCGACCATCCTGGGGCACGCGCTTTTCCGCGATGCTGATGTTCGCCATAATTTTCAACCGCGAGATGATGGCGAGTTGGTGGCGCTTGGCCGGAGCACTGGCTTCGGCGAGCACGCCGTCGATCCGATAGCGGATGCGAAAGCGCCGCTCCAACGGCTCGAGATGGATATCCGATGCGCGCTGGTGTACCGCGCCTAATATAATATCGTGCACCATTTTTATGATGGGAGCATCCGCCTCCTTCCCTTCCACAGGTTCGCGCATGGCCTCCTCCCAACCCGGGTTTGTCTCCACCGCCGCGCCGGGATCGATGAGGTGCGCCGGTTGATCATAGCAACGCGCGATCGCTTCCCGGATATCCAGCTCCGCCGCGACCCACGTAGTCACCGGTCGACCGGCGACATGCGCGAGGCTGTCCATCAATTCCAAATCCAAAGGATCAGCGACGGCGACCTGCAAACCAGCGTCAGTCCAACCAAAAGGAAAAACCTGATACTTCGTGACAAAATTCCGCGGCAAACTGGCCAATACTTCGTTGGGCACACTCTTCCCGCTCAACTCCACAAACGGCAGCTCAAACTCCGCCGCCACGGCCCGGGCCAAAGCCGGCCCATTTAAAACGCCCTGCGCCACGAGCTGTCGCGCCAGACCGGAGGTAACCACAGCGGGGATCGCTTCCGTAGTGCGAGCGTCGACATGAAAAAAATCCGATAATTTTTCGTGCTGCAGCAAGCCATGCTTCAGTGCGAGGCGGATCAGATAATCGTCGGCTGGGTTCACACGCAGGAGCCGACGCACGGGAGCATCAGCGGTTGAGACTGAGCAGGAACTCGGCGTTGGTCTTGGTCTTCTTGAGTCGCGTGATGAGCATATCCATCGAATCGGCCGCCGGCACACCCTGCATTGCGCGCCGGAGCGAGTAGATGCGGGCCAGCTCTTCCGGATGATAGATCAGTTCTTCTTTGCGCGTGCCGCTCTTGTCGATGTTCAGCGCGGGGAAGATGCGTTTGTTCACGAGATCACGATCAAGGTGCAGCTCCATGTTACCGGTGCCTTTGAATTCCTCGAAGATAATTTCATCCATGCGACTGCCGGTGTCGATCAGCGCCGTCCCAAGAATGGTCAGGCTGCCTGCGCCCTCGATGTTACGCGCGGAACCGAAGAAGCGCTTGGGCTTCTGGAGCGCGTTGGCTTCGAGACCACCGGACATAATTTTGCCGGAGTTCGACGCCAGTGCGTTGTAAGCGCGGGCGAGACGGGTGATGGAATCGAGCAGGATCACTACATGTTGCCCCTGCTCTACCATGCGGCGGGCTTTCTCGATGACCATCTCGGCACAGTGGATGTGGCTCTCCGGCGTCTCGTCGAACGTGGAACTCACGATCTCGCCTTTGCAATGGCGGCGGAAATCCGTGACCTCTTCCGGACGCTCGTCGATCAGCAAGATAATCAGTTTCGCATCCGGCGAATTAATCGCGATGGAGTTCGCGATATTTTGCAGCAACACCGTTTTGCCCGTGCGCGGTGGCGCGACGATCAGCCCGCGTTGGCCGAAGCCCACGGGAGTGATGATGTCGACCATGCGCATGGAAACGTCTTTCTGCTCGGGCCGCTCCAGCCAGATCCGGTTGAGCGGATAATACGGGGTGAGCTCTTCGAACGGAGTGATCTTGAGAATCTCGCTCGGCTCACCGCCCATGACTTTACGCAGTCGGACTACGGCCGGACAACGATCATTACCTTGCGGAGCTTGCACCTGGACCTCGACCACATGGCCGCGTTTCAGACCGTGTTTACGGACAAAACCCTCGGATAAAAATGAATTCTCCGGATAAAGACGGTAATTCACCGAGTGGTGCACGATGAAACCGTAACCCCGATCCGTCAGATCGAGACAACCGGTATCGAGCAATGGAATTTTCTTCTCCACTGCGGCGGCGAATACCGCACCGAGCAACTGCATCCGATTCGGCACGCCTTCGAACTTCGCCCCCAGCCGATAGGCTTTGGCACTGAGGTCCGCGTGACCGAGATCATACAATTCTTGCAGCCAGATCGGCTCTTCCGTGGAGGAAGCGATCTCGTCGGCCACCTTTTCCAAAGCAACCGGGTCGGTGAAACGCGCGGGATCCGGCAGATCACCGTAGTGAATTTCCGTTTTCGGTGGAGGGGGTTGTGGGGGATGTTTGGGTCCCGCATTGCCACCGCCGCCATGGCCACCGCCATGTCCGCCACCGGGATGCTTATTCCACTTGCCGCCACCGCCTCCGCCGCCGGGGCCGCCGCCGCCACCGGGACCGCCACGAAATTTCTTATCGCGCCAACGACCGAATTTGCCACCGCCTCCGCCGCCGGGGCCGCCGCCTTGTGGTTGAGTATATTGGCCGGAATCCTCGCCGCCAGATTGATGATGCGCGGCTGGCTGAGAGAGAACGGGAGCTTGGGGCGAAGTTTGGACAGGAGTTGAAGGAGCTGAACTTTCGCCGATGTCCGCTGGAGCCTGCTGTAGTTCAACCTTTGGAGTCGGAGCAGGTGCAGAAGCTGGCGCAGGCGTGGGGACAAATATCGGAGCGGGCGCGCTTTCTTGAGCTCGGAACGGAGCGGGTTCGGAGCGCTCAAAAGGCGCGGGTTCAAAGGCTAAACTCGTCTGCGGTGCAGCGGACTCGGCGACTGGACGCGCTTTCGTGGACTTGCCCGCTTTGGGCGCTTTGGGCAATTTGTCCGCAGGCTTGGCTGCCGGCTTAACCGGTTTATCAGAGATTTTGGCGCGAGTGAGACGCGAACGCGGGCTGGCGGCACGCTTCTTGGGCGAGCCGGCTGAATCGGCGACGTTATCGGTTTTTGCGTTGTCCTCAGATGAGGGCGAAGGGACTTCCATTAAGGGGGGGTGCCGTTTAGGCGAGTTGGTGTTGAAGAAGTAAGCGTGAGGCCAAGTGGTTGATCTGTTCGCGTAAAAAATCGAGTGAGCCGTCGTTGAGAATTACAAAATCGGCCAACTCGCATTTCCGTGGCAGGGGCAACTGCTGGGCCAGTCGCTGGCGGGCGAGCGTCGGCGGTATCCCGCGTAACTCCAGCCGCCTCATTTGTGTCGCGCACTCTGAGGTGATACAAATGGTGAAATCAAACCAATTTTCCATTCCTTGCTCAAATAGCAGCGGAACTTCGACGATATACTTCTGGCCATGACTGGCCGCAAACAGTGCCCGCCAACGTGCGTTCAACCGCGGATGCAGCAATGCCTCCAACCAACGCAGTTGCGCTTCATCTGTAAAAACCACCTGCGCCAATCTCGTTCTATCCACCTTCCCTTCTGGCGCGAGCACTTCGGTTCCCAATTTCACCTTCAACTCGGCCACGACCTCCGGATCGATCAGCAATTCCTCCCGCACGACCTGATCCGCATCCAAGCGGATGAAACCGTGCTCGGCCAACAGCGCCGCGGCAGTCGATTTGCCGCAGCCCATGCCTCCTGTCAGTCCGATGATCAAATTTCCACGATGGCCCATACTGGTTAAATTCCTGACTATGAACTTGCCCGCCTCAGCCGCAAACCCTATTTAAAAGTCGCGAATGTCCTCTCCCCTTGAGGTGAATACCAAAGATCCCTCTGCTGTTTGCGCCTACGCGCAAAAGATATTCGCTGGCTTGGGCTGGTCGCAAAGCGCGCCGTGGGTCGATAAACTTTTCTGCGATGTCACCGGAATGTTTTCCGGCAGTTATCCCGGCTATCTCGGGATCGACATGAGTTACCATGATTTCGAACACACCCTGCAAGCCACGGTGTGTTTGCTTGGCATCATCGATGGCCGCCAACACAGCGGTGCGACCCCGACCTTCCATCGCCGGGATGCGGAATTGAGCCTCATGGCGGTCCTGTTGCACGATGCCGGTTTCCTCAAACACATCGACGACACCACCGGCACCGGCGCTAAATACACGCTGATCCACGAACGCCGCAGCTGCCAATTCGCCCGCGCCTACCTGCCCCACTACGCCGTCACTCCAAATGAAATGGACGACGTCTGCGCGGCGATTAATTGCACCGGTCCGCGCAATCACATCGCCCGCCACACTTTTCACCGGCCTGAAGCCCGCATCATCGCCTGCATCGTGGTCACCGCCGATTATCTCGCCCAGATGAGCGCGCCCGATTATCTCCATAAACTTCCCCTGCTCTTCCGCGAATTCGAGGAAGCCTTCGCGTATGAGAAGGTGCCGGTTTACCAGCGTCCCTATAAAACCTTGCGCGAGCTAGAACTAAAGACCGCAGACTTCTGGCATAAATTTGTGCGTCCCCTCCTCGATAACGAGGCCGATGCCGTCTATCGCTACCTTTCCATCACGGGCCAACCTAATCCTTACCTGCAAGCGGTGGAGGAGAATCTCAAAAAGATTCACGCCAAGCTGCAGAAGGATCAGGTGTGATAAAAACCCCAGCGCCCACTGCTCAATGCTAGCAACCATCTGCTCGGCGGCCCTTGCGGGCATCGACGCCGTGCCCGTTTCGGTCGAGGTCAACACCGGTGAATCCGGCGAGCCCCGCCTCTTCCTCGTGGGCCTGCCCGACGCCGCCGTCAAGGAATCCGACGACCGCGTCTTCTCCGCGCTCAGCAACTCCGGTTTCCGGATGCCGCGCACCCGCACCACCATCAATCTCGCCCCCGGCGATCTGCGCAAAGAGGGTGCCATGTACGATCTGCCCATCGCCCTCGGCATTCTCGCCGCCGACGGGAAATTGGAATGCCACACCCTCGACGATTACCTGATCGCCGGCGAACTCAGCCTCTCGGGTGCCACGCGCCCCGTCAAAGGCGGCCTCGCCATGGCCGTGCTCGCCCGCAGCAGTGGCAAACGCACCCTGCTCCTCCCGCGCATCACCGCCGTCGAAGCCTCGCTGGTCGAAGGCATCACGGTCCACGCCGTCGACTCGCTTGACCAAGCCGTGCGTTTTCTCGCTGGCACCATCACGTTGCCCGTCATCAAGCCGCCCAGCGCGGAAAAATCCGCGAGCGCGCCGAGCGAAGGCGTCATCGATTTCGCCGAAATCAAAGGCCAGCACGCCGTGCGTCGTGCCGTCGAAGTAGCTGTCGCCGGCGGCCATAATCTGTTAATGATTGGGCCGCCCGGTTCCGGAAAATCCATGATCGCGAAACGTGTCCCCGGCATCATGCCGCGCCCGTCGCTCGACGAATATTTGGAGATCCTCCGCATCCACTCCGCCGCCGGACAGACGCTCAACGGCGCTTCCCCGTATCGCGAACGCCCCTCGCGCGCGCCTCACCACACGATCTCCGACGTCGGCCTGCTCGGTGGCGGCACCATTCCCGGCCCCGGCGAAATTTCCCTCGCCCACCACGGCGTGCTCTTCCTCGACGAACTCCCCGAGTTCAAACGCTCCGCCCTCGAAGTACTCCGTCAACCGCTCGAAGACGGCCAGGTCACCATCTCCCGCAGCGCCGGCAAGATCACTCTGCCCTGCAATTTCATGCTCGTCGCGGCCATGAATCCATGTCCTTGCGGTTATCTCGGCGACGCCAAACACGAGTGCCGTTGTTCGCCCGCACAAGTCCAACGCTACCGCGCCCGCATCAGCGGCCCGCTCCTCGACCGCATCGATCTCCACATCGAGGCACCCGCGCTCTCCCTCGCCGAATTACGCGCCGACAAACCCGGCGAAACCTCCGCCACCATCCGCGAACGCGTCGAAGCCACCCGCACGCGCCAGCTCACCCGTTTCACCGGCACCCGCACGGTCGCCAACGCCGGCATGTCACAGACCCAGATCAAAAAATATTGTCAGTTAGATCCCGCCCTCGGCGACCTGTTGCAGCAGGCGATGGAACAGCTCCAGCTCTCCGCCCGCGCCTACGATCGCATCTTAAAAGTCGCCCGCACCATCGCCGACCTCGCCGCCGCCGACCGCATCGCGGC
>JANYCF010000258.1 GCA_025360455.1 Opitutaceae bacterium
CCGTGAAGTAGGCAACACAAGTGGAGAGCAGGAGCAGAATGGCGTAGTCTGCTTTCCAACTCATGTAGAAATAGTAGCTCGCTCCGAGAAGAAGTGCCCATCTCCATTTGTGCGGAATAATGAAATGCACAAATGCAACTAATGGGAAAAAAAACAAAAAATGAATTGAATTGAAAAGCATGCCTGCTGAATGAAAGGGTTACTTGCTTCTTAAAAATTGGATGGTTCGAAAATGCCGGATGCGGGCGGGTAATGCGTGTGCGGGCGGTTTTGTACGGAGTGGCGCTTCGGTGTTTACAATGGAATATTCAGCAGGAATAGGTCGGGAGTGGACAATCTTGCACTAGTCCCACAGAATCAGTGTAAGCGTAACTGTTGAGGCTTCCCTTTGTCGTTCGATACCTTTGAAACCTAAATCCCTTCAAGATGGCCGTAATTGCGTTTTTGTTTTGATGGAGCGGGTGGGAGGAATTGAACGCTCCGTCTGCTAACTGGAAGTCAGCCGCTCTAGCGTTGAGCTACACCCGCGGAAAGTAGGACTTAGGTAATTCGCGATGGGGAATCGTCTGTCAATCCGTTTGCTCTAATCTTGGTTTGCTCGGGCCCGATTTGAGCGAGTTGCTCAGGCTTGGCCGAGGGCGGCACGGAGCTTTCCGACGATGTAGCGGATTTGCTCGGCGGTGAGTTCCGGGTACATCGGGAGGGAAAGGCAGCGGGCGGCGAGTTTCACGGAATTGGGGAAATCCTCGGGCTTGTGCCCATAGTGCTGATAAGCGGTGAGGAGCGGCAGCGCGCGCGGGTATTGCAGCGTGGTCGTGATGCCGGCGTCGGCGAGTTGCTTCGCGACGGTTTCGCGGTCGTCAACTTGGATGACGAAGAGGTGATAGACGTGGCGGGTGTTGGCGCGCTCGGCTTGCAGCTGGAGGCCGGAGCCTTGGAGGAGCTCGCGGTAGAGGGCGGCGTTCTTTCGGCGGTTTTCCGTCCAAGCTTCGAGGTGGGGAAGCTTCACGTTGAGAATGGCGGCCTGGATACCGTCGAGCCGGGAGTTGCGGCCTTCGATTTTGTGATCGTGCTTGGCCTTCGACTGGCCGTGCTGCGCGATCATGCGGGAGGTCTCGGCGATCTTCTCGTCGTCGGTGATCATGCCGCCGGCATCGCCGTAGGCGCCGAGGTTTTTGCCGGGAAAAAAGCTGAAGCTGCCGGCGTGGCCGATACGGCCGACCATCTTGCCGTTGACGGCGGCACCGTGGGACTGGGCGCAATCTTCGATGACGAAGAGATTGTGTTTTTTCGCGAGGGCCATGACGGCATCCATGTCGGCGGGTTGGCCGTAAAGGTGCACGGGAATGATGGCCTTGGTGCGGGGAGTGATTTTTTTCGCCGCCGCAGCGATGTCCATGCAGTAGTGATCGGCCTCGATGTCGACGAAGACGGGCTTGCCCCCGATATTGCTGACGGCTTCGGAGGTGGCGATCCAGGAGATGGCAGGGACGAGGACTTCGTCGCCGGTGCCGATACCGGCGGCCATGAGGAGGATTTCGAGGGAGTCGGTGCCGTTGGCGCAGGCGATGGTGTGCTTGGCCCCGGTGTACTTGCAGTATTCGGCTTCGAATTTCAGCACATGCTTGTTGGACATGTTGCCGATGAAGGCGGTTTCGGAAATGACGGTGGCGATGGCTGCATCGATTTCCGTCTTGAGCGCTTGGTACTGGGTCTTGAGGTCGACGAGAGGGATGTTCATTTTATCGGAAATAGGCTCTTGGATTTAGGGTCTGGTGTCTAGGAGATGAGGGCGGAGGACGGAGGGATGAAGACGGAAGGCGGAGGACGGAGGGCGGAGGACTGGTGGACCGAAGGCGGAGGGCGGAGGACTGAGGACGGTGTCTGGAGTCTAGTCGTCAGTGGGCTTTTGGTCAGGTATCTGTCGTTTGTTAGTCGGTCATCCGTCATCGGTTGTCTGTCATCTGTCTTCTAAAGTGTCGGGTTTGGATTATAGGGTCTTGGTTTTGGTAGTTAGTCGTCCGTCGTCGGTGGACAATCTTCAGATGCTCCGAATAAGGCGGGCGGGATTGCCGACGTAGATGCCGGGCTGGGTTAGATCTTTGGTGACGACGGCACCGGCTCCGATGACGCAGCCGTCGCAGATTTTGACGGGGAGGATGGTGGCATTGGAGCCGATGGAGACTTTCGATCCAATAATGGTGGAGCGCCAGAGATCCTTGCGGCCTTGGGCGGGGCCGCCGGTTTGGAAGAGGTCGTTGATGAACATGACGCCGTGTCCGATAAAACAATCATCCCCGATGGTCACGAGTTCACAGATGAAAGCATGGGATTGGATTTTGCAGCGGCTGCCAATCACGGTATCGCGCTGAATTTCAACGAACGGCCCGATGAAACAATTGTCGCCGATGGTGCAGCCGTACAGATTGACGGGTTGCACGACCTTGACGTTGTCGCCGAAATTCACGTCGACGACCTTGGCCTGATAATAAGTAGGTTCGCCCATGGCCGCAAGGATCTCTGG
>JANYCF010000264.1 GCA_025360455.1 Opitutaceae bacterium
GATCCGGCCGACCGCGTGGCGCGCACGCCGAGCGTGACCACCAGCTTGATCAGTCGGTTGGCCGCTCGAGGGCTGCTCACCAAACAGGACACGGCGGAGCTGAATCTATTGGCTGAAGCGGAGGCCGCCGAGGCGCGCGCCCAAGAGGCCATGTTGCAGGCGGCACTTGCGCAGGCGGCAGCAGCGCAAGCGCGATTGAAAGCAGTGATGGCGATGGGGGCTGCGCGGCCGAGTGTGAACGAAGCAGCGACCGTGGCGGATGCGCCTGAAGAGGTTGATCCATTGCCTGCACCCCGGATTACGCCCCGTGTTGCTCATGCGCCGGTACGCGCCCGCGTAACGAAGGTTCAATCGGCTCCCGCCCTGGTCGAAGAAACTCCCGTCGAAGGAGTGATCGCGGAACAGGTGGCACCGGCAACTCCCCCCGTTGTGCACACTCCGGCCCGGACCAGGCCAGCACCCGCTCAGATGGCGGCGACAGAGATGGCTCCAACTACCGAGGCAGCCGGCGAAGAAGAAGTCGTGCCGGAAGATACCGTGCGGGTGACTTACGTTCCGGAAGTGGTGAAGGCGCAGCTCCGCGAAGAAATCAAACAGGACGTGATGGCGCAGGCCCGGGAAGAGAACTGGGCGAATCCGCGGACCTTTCCCGAGTGGGTGAGCAAGTTCCGGCTCTTCGGGGATTTTCGTTTTCGGTTTGAGGGGATTAAGTTCCCCGCTTCGATCAGCAGCACCAATCCCACTGGCAATGACAACACGGGGGCTTTCCCGAATTTTAACGCCATCAATACCGGCGCACCGTTTGATACCACGGGCACCATTCATTCACCGCAATGGAATGTAGATCAGAACCGCAACCGGTTGCGGCTGCGCGCGCGGATCGACGCGGCGATTGATCTGGGGCAGAATTTCACCACCGGACTGCGCGTGGCGACCGGAGAAAATAATTCTCCGGTGTCGCAGAACCAGAGTCTGGGTGCGGCCGGCAACGGGCAGGGCGGGAATTTTAGCAAGTATGCCGTTTGGCTCGACCGTGCTTTTTTGCGCTATGAATTGGGTGGCCAACCGGACAACGATTACACGTTTAGCTTTGGGCGCTTCGACAATCCGTTTTTCTCCACCAGTATGATCTGGGCGGATGATTTGGGCTTCGACGGCCTCGCGGCGCAGGGCCGGTTTTCTCTCGGCGAAGATGTGACGCCGTTCTTCACCGTGGGCGCTTTTCCGGTGTTCAATACGGATCTCAATTTGGCTTCCAACCGACCTGATAAATTTAAGAGCAACGACAAGTGGATGTATGGTGCCCAACTCGGCACCACTTGGGAACTCGGCAAGGATTTGAGTCTGAAGCTAGGCGCTGCTTATTATCAGTTCCAGAATGTGGAGGGGAAACTTTCCACCGCTTTCATTCCATTTAACTCGACAGATGCCGGTGACACGGATTCGAGCCGGCCGGCCTTTGCCCAGAAAGGAAATACCTACATGTATCTCCGCAATATCACCGCAAAAGCCGATACTCCTGACAAAGGCGGCAATCAGAGTGGTACGGTCAATCAATTCCAATATTTCGGTTTGGCTTCCAAATTTGGAATTATAGCTTTGGATTTTCGGCTCGATTTCAACCATTTCGAACCCTTCCAGATTTCGCTTAACGGGGAATTTGCCAAGAACCGCAGCTTCAACGCGGTAGATATTGGGACGAAGGCGGTGAATAATCGTGAGGCGGATATCACCAATACCACCACGAACATCACGACCCCCGGGGCATTCGTCGGCAGCAATACGGCCTGGCTGGTGGGCCTGACGGCGGGAGATGTCGCCCTCAAGGAGCGCTGGAAATGGAACCTCAATTTGAACTACCGCAAAGTCGGGTCTGATGCACTGGTCGATGGCTTTGTCGATTCGGATTTCGGCGGCGGTGGCACCAATGTCAAGGGCTTCACCTTGGGTGGAAATCTTGCGCTCTCGCCGGGAGTCCGGCTCGGACTCCGCTGGATGAGTGCGAGCGAAGTCGACGGTCCTTCCCACTTTAAGAACGACATCCTGCAATTGGATATAAACAGCAAATTCTGATCTCCCCATGAAAACATATTTCCTAATTCACAACCGGGTCTTTGGTTTTTTAGTGGAAGATGGTTCCTTTGTAGCCACAGGCCTCCGTGCCTGTGGTGTTAGCGTGAATCGCGCACGCGATTTTCGATTCACGGCAGGCAGGGACGCCTGTCGCTACTTCCTTGCCGCATTTTTCTTTGCCATTTTAGGTGGCAGTTTGCCCGCAGCCGAGCAGGCCGTCGATGGATCCGCGCCGTTGCGCTCTGCTTTGCGGGAAAAAACCCAGCAACTGGCGACCATCCAATCCGATCTCGCCACCCTTCAAGCGAGTCAGTCCGCAGTGGCGGAGGAAAACAAAGCCGTCACTGCCAAATACGAAGCGTTGAAGAAGCAAATCGTGGCCGATCGGTTGTTGAGCGATAAGTCGGCGGCGGCTTTGACGGCGCAGCTAGCGGAGCAAAAGCAGAAAGCCGCCCAGCTGAAAGAGGAACTCGAGAAGGCGAAAGCGGAGGGCGAGAAAACAGCGCAGGCCGCGCGGCTGGCGGAAGCGCAGGGCGTCAAGCTGGCGAAGGATAACATTGTGCTGGAGCGCGCCATCGCGGATCGGGAAGCCAAGAATCTCGCGCTGTTTCTGGTCGCGAACGAAATT
>JANYCF010000276.1 GCA_025360455.1 Opitutaceae bacterium
TTATTGGCATCGTTCCATTCGGGACGCTGGGTGTTCATCCAGATGCCGCCGCCGGGAACAAAATTCGTCAGGCGGGTGAGTACGAGCACGAGCAGCTTTTCGGTGAGATTCACGTGCCGCACGCCACCCTCGTCGCGCTGGACCAAGCGGGCGTCGGTGCCCAGCTGGGCGTGGAGTTTTTCGATGGCGCGATTTTTCGCGGCATCGAACGCGATGGTGGCGTGCGGATCGCGGCGCATGGCCGGATAATCGGCGATGCGATACGGCACGTTGGCGTAACTGAAAAGTTCGTGGCGCAGCCATAGCTCGAGGCGGCTGGGATGAAACCGGCCGGACCATTCGAGGAATTTCAGCAGGTAGATGATCTGATGATCACCCCAATAGCCGATCGACGACCACGGATCTTCCGGGTCCTGCACTTCCCAATCGATGCCGGCATGGGTTACGCGGTAGGGATTGTAGCCGTCCATCGTGGAGGCGTTGACGAACTTCGCCACCATGCTTTCAAAAAGTTCCGGATGACTCAGGCACAGGGCTTCCCAGTTTTGAAAAATATCGCGCCAATTTCCCTCGTGGTTGAGGAGAGGTTGGCCTTGCTCGTCACGCACGCGGATTCGAAATCGATTCCAGGGCCGGCTGGGATCGCCGTGGCGCCGGCTGAAAGTGAGCGGCAAATATTCGAAGCCCAAGCGCTCGAGATCGCGGTCGCCAATGGTGGTGAGGTGAGTGAGAAAATCGGCGCGAGTTATTTTCTCAGGGAGAGCGGCGAGGAGCGGGGCACAGCGCTGCGCGACCGCTTGATTGCGCACCCGGACGAAGGCGGCGAAGTCGTGGCCGGGGATTTCGTGGCCGTTGAGACAGATGCCGCCGCGCATAATGTTGAAGAGGACGTTGGCGAAATGATGGGCGGTGATGGTTTCCTGTGCGCCGGCTTGCAGGCCATCCGCCGTGCCGACCAATTGGCGTAAGCGCCGCGTGGATTCATCCGTGGCGGCAATCACGCCGAGGCTGCTATTCGCGGTGCCGTACGCCAAGCGTCGTGCGCTGACTTCCGCTTGGCTGAGTCCGACATCGGCCACCATCAGCCAGCGTTGGGTGCCACGGGGAGCCAAGGCGAACGGAGCGGCGAGGAAGTAGCTGGTGCGAAGCCCGCGACTTTTCGTTTCGGGCGAGGGCATCACGCCTTCATAGAATTTTCCGAGCTGTTGATCAGATAACAACGTGACGGCGCCGGGCAGTCCTTCCGAAAATACCAAGCTTGAACGCAGGGATTCCAAGGGAATGGCGCGATCGACGATGGCTGCGGCCAAAGCGTAAACGGCCAGCGAGGTGCCCGGGAGCAGCTCGGCTGTTTTGTAGGCATCGACGAGGCAACTGCTCCCGCTTTGGAGTCCGAGCGGAATGCCGGCAGGAAGCAAATTGCGCAGGCCGTCAAAGGCGCGAATAGGGCGGGCCTGGTCGGTGAGATTTTCGAGTTCGCAGCGGCGGACGAAACCGTGGGCTTCCGAGGTGCTCCAGGCATAGCGGAAAACGAGTCCGATCTTGGGGTTGATTTCTTCAAACCACACGCGGTCGCCTTCCACGCTTTTGTAGAGATTGCGAATGACCCCGGCGTGATCAGTCGTGCGGCGGTCGAAGGGATTCCAAAGAATTTCACCGCGTTCAGTTGCCACCCAAAAGGCTGTGACCGGTCCGGTAATGCCTGCGCTGTCGTAGATGCGATCGACGGTTTGGTAGGAGAATAAGGCGTGCTCGGCATCGATGCGTCCGGCGGTCAGGCCGCCGTTGCTGGCGAGGAAGAGCCACAGATCGGACGAACTGACGACGTTCATGAAAAACGTCGGCAGACGATCAGCTTGAGTGATGCGATAGTAACGCCCGCCGAAGGCATGAACGAGAGTTCCGACGGGTTCGGAGTCGGCGGCCGCGGCCGAGCTGGGAAATGAATTCATGAGATTGAGGCGATCCCGATGTCTCCGGAGCTCGGAGGTTTCGGGAAATTCGGGGAGGAAGGGAAAGCTGTAGCTGGGTGAGCGCGTATAACCGCTCAATTGGGTGCAAGGCAGGCCGGCCTTGGGCGGTGGTGGTGTGATCGGCCGTCCTAAGACCGCGAATCAGTCAGGCAGTGAATGCGAGCGAAGAAAGGTGAAGTGAGGCGCAAGTTGAGGGGAAAATGGGGAGTGAAGCCTTACGGAGTGATGATGTTTTGCGGCGGGGCGACGACGGTTTCACCCAGCGTGAGTTGGGCTTCCACGAGAATTTTCCGGCGCGGCGCGGCTGGATGTTCGATGCGATTAATCAAGCGGGTCACGGCGGAAGATCCGATATGCTCGTGGGGCACACGCATCGAAGTGACGCGGCGCAGGCCGGTCGGCGGCTCCAAGCCATCGAATCCGGTGATGGAGCAATCCTCCGGGACGCGAATGCCTTTCGCCTGCAGATCCTGCATCAGGGGATAGGCGACGTGATCCGCAGCGCAGACCCACGCGGTGATGCCGGAGTTTTTATATTTTTCGGCGACGGCATCGGCGACCTGCGTCGGCGTGAGGCGGGGTGAGTTTTTGTGGACGTTGAAAACCCACTCAGGATGAAATTCCAGGCCGAGGACAAACAGAGCCTCGACATAACCGCTAAAACGCCGGGCCACCCAATGGCCGCCGATCTGGTAGGTCCAAGAGACGAAACCGATGCGGCGATGGCCGGCAGCATGCAGGTTCTCGACGAGTGCGAGCGTGGCTGAGGCATCGTCGGTATCAATGATATCGATGCCGGGCTGGCTGTAGCTTTCGAGCACGGAGACGGTGGAGATTTTTTTCGAAATCATTTCCACCGCAGCTTCCGCGAAGGGGTAGATCAGAATGGTGCCGCGCCAGTCGCCGTTGCGGATATGACGGAAAACGGATTGGCGACTTTCTTCCGGATGGAAATCACCGGGGGATTGATAATAGACGTCCACTTTCACGCGCTCCACCTCGGCGCGCTCGCGAATGCCTTTCAAAATATGAGGGAAGGTCGCCATCACTACGTTCTCCGCTGGAATACCAATGAGTACGCCGATGGTGAGGGAGCGGGCACTTTTCGTGTGCCGGCGAGTGGCGCGGCCGGGGCTCTGGCGATAGCCTAATTCTTCCGCCATGCTCAGCACTTTCGCCCGGGTCTCGGCACTGATCGCCGGATGATTGGCGAGGCTGCGAGACACGGTGGTGCGCGAGATGTTCAGGCGGGTGGCAATGAGGTCTTGGTTGATGGCGGTCATTAAAAGCGTGAGCGAGAAGGCATCTGGGGGATTCAGTAATTTTGCTGAAGATAAAGGGGTACCTTATTGGAAACGGAAATCAAGAATTATTTATGTGCACGAAACTATAATTAAATGAGTGCACTATTTAATATTTATTACTCTCTACTATTATAAGCATCTATTAATAAATAGTATTATAATTATCATGGTGCACTTTATTTGTATGCAATTAGACGTGCACATAAATATTGACAAAGCTGGGCACGTATTGCTTCTTCGCTTAGCTGCATCGAATGGTCGAAGCAGTGTCACCACCCCAGATCATGCCCCCTGCACCTACAGTTTTTGGTCGCTGCTTCAGTGAAGCTCTCGACGGAAAATTGGGTGTGATGGCGCTAACACCAAACCGAAAAAACACTCCTGTTATGAACACTAAAAAAAGCTCCGCCCTGCGCGCGGGATTGCTGATTTACTCTGCGCTGCTCGGCCTTTGGCCGGCGGTCGCCAGTGCCCAGAAAACCGAAGAACCCAAAGCCACGACGACGGCTAACGCTAATGCCGAAGCTCCGGCCGAAGTTGATAAAGACGGGACGCTCGTCCTCTCGCCCTTCTCGGTTCAATCCGACAAAGATAATGGTTACATGGCGGCCAACTCCGTTGGCGGTTCGCGCGTCAATACGGCCATCAAGGATATTCCTATTCCGATTCAGGTGATCACGAGCGAATTCATGAATGACATTGGGGCGACCGATCTCCGCAAATCGCTCTCCTATATGGCGAGTATCGGACTACAGTCGCAGAATGATTTGGAGAACACTGGTGGCATTGGCGGCATCAGCGGTGGCGCCTTCGGTCCGGGTGGCGTGAACAACCCCGAGGGACGCACCTCGAACATCAGTGGCACGCAGCTCAAGATCCGCGGCTTCATTACGAATAATGTGCTGCGCGACGGTTTCCTTCGTGGCAGCCCGAGCGACGCGATCAACATTGATCGTATCGAAGTGGTGCAGGGGCCGAATGCGCTCCTCTATGGTACAGGTAATTTCGGTGGCGTGGTCGATTATCTGACCCGTCGCCCCCAAGACAAGCAGCGCGGCGATGTGACCCTGGCCTATGGCGTGAATAATTTCATGCGCGCGACCTTAGACACGACCGGGCCGGTCAGCACCGCCCAGCATATCAATTACCGCCTGGATGCCGCCTTGGAGAGTTCCCACACCAACATTGATTCACAGAAGAGCTCGCATGTCTTCATCGCCCCTTCCTTCTCGTGGAAGCCGACCAAGACGACCGATATTCTGGTGCAGACCGAATACAGCAAATCAAAGCAAAGCGGATTTGGTTTCCGCGCCTTGCGGGCCGCCGCTCCCACTGGTGGCACACCCATCAATAACGACCAGCTGGAAGCCACTGCGTTCTATTGGCCACCGGGTGCGAACAAAAAATCTTTCAACCTCAGTGGTCCCGACACCTTTAATAATCAGCAGCAGAGCAATGTGGAAATCCTCGGCCTGCAGCAAATCCTCAAGGAATCGGATTATGTCCCCCAGTTGGATTTTCTCGTAGGTTTCAATCTCTCGAATTACACCGTCCATACGCAGGATGCGAACGCCGGCATTAATCAAGCGACGGTGGGAAATCCCGGTTTCAATTTATCGCAATCGATCACGCTCGCCGCGATCGATAACGGACTCGACGGGCGCACGCCTTCCAATGGCAATTTAGCCTATGGCGTATTTCCGAATGCCGTCGTCCGGTATCAATGGAACCAAAACAACGCGAAAACCACCCGCTATCAGGAAAGAGTAGAGCTTACCGCGAAGAAGTCCTTGTTTAAGGGCAAATGGTTTCAGTTGGAAGATCAGGCGCTTTTGGGTTATTCGGAAATCTACCAGAAAATCAGCGCGGATAATACCCAAACCCTGTCCGGACAATACAGCTATAAGGGACCGAATGATCTTACCCCAATCCGGTTTGGCGTGCAGGGCGATGGTTCAGCAGCCCCGGGGTTGTTTAAGAATAACTGGGGCAATATTAATAAGGGTTGGGATAAGGCCTTTTATCTCAATAATTTTGCCAAGCTATTCAAATTTGGTGGCGTCGAGGATCGCGTTATTCTGATGACGGGCGTCCGCAAGGATAAGAGCGACAATTGGTCCACGAACACGAGCCTCGATAACTCCACCGCGCCGCAGGTCACCGTGACGAACGTGTCTAAGCAAACGATCGCCACCACCCACCAGTCTGGTGTCATGGTGAAGCTCACCAACTCGCTCTCCATTTTCGGTCTGCAAGCACAAGGTTTCCAACCCAACTTCGGTGGTTTGCATGAGGCGCTCACCGGTGCTCCCGTCGGCGCCGATACCGCGAAGAGCAGAGAAATCGGGATCAAGTTTGATTTCTTGGACGGTAAGATTTCCGGCTCGATCAGCCACTATGTGATAACCAAAACAGGCTGGACCGGCTCGGGCTTCTCTTCTCCGGCCCCACTCGGCAAACCAAAATTCGATCCGAGCAAGCCGATTGTCTATGGTTTGGGAGACGCCAATGGCACGGGCTTTTATAATCCATTCGCGTCGACCACGTATCTTTCCAAGGATTCCAGTGGCGCCCCCGTCACGTACAATGGCTTTGTCGCGAATGGTCAAAACTACACACCCAATGCGGCCGAGCAAGCCGCTTGGATTGCGGCGTACAATGCCGGTGCCATTTCTTTGATCTCCCCGATCAACGGCAAGAGCAACAGTCGAGGCAGTATTTATCTTAACGCCAGCACGCCGGAAGGCGCGGCGTGGATGGATGCCATGTTCGCCGCCGCTGCTCCTGGTTGGGCCGGCTGGCCTTACGCAGGAAATTCTGACGGTGATCCTGGCGTGAATAATGCCGTGTTGGATGACGCTGCTTTTCAAAATGGGCCGCAGAATGCCGCCATTCAGACCATATCGGAAGCGCGCGGCTGGGACGGCACCATCTACTTCACGCCTACCAAAAATCTGCAGATCGTGGTTTCCGGCGCGGTGAACAATTCCGTTACGCTCCTCAATAAAGGAAAGTGGATCAAGTATCCCTATCCGCAGGATCGTTGGGCCACCTGGTATTTCCCGAATGGTGGTTTCGGTCTCAAGGGCCAGACCAAGGCGGACGCCTACACCGATCCAACCGATACCTCGACTCGTACGAACACCGGTACTTTCCCGGGCGACGATACGCCGAAGAATCGTTTCACGTTCTTTATGAACTACAAATTTGAGAACGCGCTTAAAGGGGTGATCGCCGGCATCGGTGGTGACTGGCAATCAAAGCGCGCCTATTTCTCCGGCGTCACGCACGGCAGTGGACAAGTTCAGACCGACAACACCGGCAAGGTGCTCGTGCTCTACACGCCTGTGGATATGACCGTTAATCTGTTCGTCCGCAAAGAATGGAAAAACTCTGGGCACAACCAATACGTCCAACTCAACGTGGACAACGTGCTCAACGATCAGAAGCGTTACGGTTTGATTTATAAAACGCCGATCTCGGCCCGCCTCACCTATGGCGTGGGCTTCTAAGCGATGTTCGCACTGACGAATTTCGTCTGGTTCGATTAGCCAAATGACAGCGCGCACCAGTTTCCATGCTGGTGCGCGTTTTTGCCGGTACTGAATAGTCTTTCTTGCCCGGAGTTTCTGTCCAAGTCTTTGCCCGCCCCGTTTACCCGTTCGCCTTCACCCCCAATCTCGATCCGCTGTGTCCGCCACTCCCGCTTCCAGTCTTCTCTCGTTCAAAGAAAAATTCGCCTACGGTCTCGGCGACACTGCCTCGAATTTTTATTTTCAGGCGTTCAATCAATTTCTCGCCTACTATTATATCGATGTCCTCGGGATCAAGGACACCGCCGCTGGCACCTTAATGGCCACCATTCCGAGCGCGGTGGCGCTCCTGAATCCGGTCATCGGCATGATCGCGGATCGGACGAATACGCGCTGGGGAAAATTCCGCCCCTGGATTCTGTGGGGTGCGCTGCCCTATGGCGTGCTGGGCTACGTCATGTTTGCCAATCCCGGTTTCGGAGTGGAGGGCACGCTCATTTATGCGTACATCACCTACACACTGACGCTCATTGCCTACGCCGCGATCAACACGCCGTATGGCGCGCTCATGGGAGTGATGTCGCCGTCGTCCGATGATCGTACGTCACTTGCTTCCTATCGGTTCGCTTGTGCGTTTACCGGTACGTTGCTCATCGGTTGGCTTGTGCCGTGGATGAAGGATGTCCTGATCCCTGCGGGCGGAAGTCCGGCGGATGGTTTCCGCAACACCATGGCGATCTTTGCGGTGATCTCTGTCGGCATGTTTCTCTATACTTTCTTCAACACCCGGGAGCGTGTGCCCGCCCCGGCCAATCAGAAATCCTCGCTCGGTGACGATGTGCGTGATCTCTGCGCGAACGGGCCCTGGCTCGTGCTCTTCTTCGTCGCTTTCCTGAATCTCACCAACGTCGGGCTCCGCAGCGGTGCCGGCATTTTCTATTTCAAATACTGTGTCGGGAAGGAAACCAGTTTGGGGACGTTCAATTTTGTCGGCTTCTGCTGTTTCATCGCGGGGGCGCTTTCTACCAAGTTGTTCACGCGCTATTTTGCCCGGCGCGCGCTGATGATCAGTCTGACGATTATTAACGCACTGGGTATCGGCTTATGTTATTTTGCCGATCCGCATAATCTCACGCTCCTCTATGTCTTGAATATCGTGGGTAGCTTTGCCGCCGGTCCCACGCCGGCGATTGTCTGGTCGCTCTACGCCGACACGGCGGACTATGGCGAATGGAAGTTCGGGCGCCGCGCCACCGGTCTGGTTTTTTCCGCCACCGTTCTGGCGCAAAAAGTGGGCCTCGCGATCGGTGGGGCGATGATTGGCTGGCTTTTCAGCTACTACGGTTTCGTGGCGAACACCGTGCAAACGCCGCGTTCCTTGCACGGGATCACGATGCTTTTCAGTGTGCTGCCCGGGACCTTCGCTCTGCTGGCTGGTCTCGCGATTGTCTTCTATAAACTCGACGAAACCACCGTGAAGCAAATGGAGCGCGAACTCGCCGAGCGAAAATTAACGGCCGCACCTCCACCTCCGGCCGGCAGTTGATCGTTTGATATTTCTCTATGAAAGCGTCCCATAATATATGGTGCGCGGGTCTGGTGCTGCTTGCTCCACTCTCGCTCACGGCCCATTCAATGCGTACGTGGTCCGTTATTGAAACGGCCCGGGATAATGCCCATCGGCTCAGTCCCGTGGCGGCGCCGAGTTCGGCGGTCGTGGCTTCCACTGACCCTGTGTTGGTGATCGAGCCAGCGCAGCGCTTTCAAGCCATGGTCGGCTTCGGCGGGGCATTGACGGAATCCTCGGCCTGGGTGCTCGCGCAGGTGTCGCTTGAAAAACGCGCCGATATCCTCCGGCGTTACTATGATCCCCGTGATGGTCTCGGCTACACGCTGGCGCGCACGCACCTCAACAGTTGCGATTTCTCCCTCAGCATATGGGCGCTCGACGAGACGCCCGGTGATTATGATCTGCATAATTTTTCTCTGGCACCGATGCGTCGCTGGTTGATGCCGTTGTTGCATGACGCGAATGAGGCCGCGAAGGGGAAATTGAACCTGCTGGTTTCACCGTGGAGTCCTCCGGCTTGGATGAAGACCAATAATCAGATGGATGCCGGTGGTTCCTTGCGCCGCGAATACGCGGCGGCGTGGGCGCAGTACTACGTCAAATTTGTCCAGGCGATGCAACAGGAGGAGCATCTCTCCGTTTGGGCGCTCACGGTGCAAAACGAACCGCAGGCGAACCAGGTGTGGGAGTCCTGCCTGTATTCACCGGAACAGGAACGCGATTTTGTGCGCGATCATCTCGGGCCCGCTCTTGAAAAAGCCGGACTGCAAAACATCAAGCTCCTCGGCTTCGATCACAATCGTGACATCATGGAAAAGCAGTGCGCGGCTTTGTTTGGCGATCCGGCGTCGGCCAAATACCTCTGGGGTGCCGCGCTGCATTGGTATGTGAGCGCGGATTACGCGGCGTCATCGCGCGTGCATGCGGCCTATCCTGATAAGCATATTCTGTTCACCGAAGGGTGTTGGGAGGGCGGATCTGGCCTTGGCCTCTGGTCGCACGGCGAGGGCTACGCGCGAAATATGATCGGAGATTTCCGGAATTGGGTCTGTGGCTTTATCGATTGGAACATCGTGCTCGATCAGCGCGGCGGACCGAATCATGTCGGCAATTTCTGCGACGCGCCGGTCATCATCGATACGCGTACGGGTGAGGTGAGGTTTCAGAGTGCATTTTATTATATCGGGCAATTCAGCAAATTTGTGCAGCCGGGCGCGTATCGCATCGCTTCGAACGGAGGGCCCACGGCGCTGCAATCGGTGGCGTTTATCAATCCCGACGGTTCAGTCGTAACTGTCGTACTCAATGAGACTGATCTTGCCGTGGGCTTCACTCTGTCGGTGGAAGGCGAGTCCCTCAGCTGCACCATTCCCGCTCACGCGATTCAAAGTTACGTGGGCCGCAAATAATGAAAACACTTGCTCTTTTTTCGTCCGTTTTATTGCTCACCGTGATGGCTTGGTTTGCTCCGGAGGTGCGGGCCGAGCCGATCGCGCCGGCCTCCGCCAGCCCGGTCGGCTGGAAGCTGATCTGGCATGATGAATTTGATCATGACGGATCGCCCGATGCGCGCCGCTGGAGCTACGACACGGGTGGCCATGGCTGGGGCAATCATGAACTGCAGTTTTATACCCAAAAGCGCGCAGAAAATGCCCGGGTGGAAAATGGACATCTGATCATCGAGGCCCGCGATGAGCCCTGGGAGAAATCAGCCTACACCTCGGCGCGCCTTGTCACGAAAAACAAAGGCGACTGGCACGAGGGTCGATTTGAAATCCGCGCCAAACTTCCGCTCGGCCGCGGTACTTGGCCGGCCATTTGGATGCTGCCCACGGTGTGGAATCTCGGTGACGGGGGTTGGCCCGACAATGGTGAGATCGATATCATGGAACACGTCGGCTACGAACCCGGTATCATTCATGCCACCACGCACACCCAAAAGAATCAGTGGCGGAATAATAATCAGCGTACCGCCAAACTGTCGGTGCCGGATGCGGGTGCCGCTTTTCATAATTATATTCTCGAATGGGACGCAGAGGAAATCCGCGCCTACGTTGATGCTCAGCTTTACTTCTCTTCGCGAAAAGACGGTGGCGATTGGACTTCATGGCCGTTCACCCGGGAATTTTATCTCGTGCTGAATCTGGCGGTAGGCGGTGACTGGGGTGGGTCGAAAGGCGTGGACGAAAAAATATTCCCCCAGCGGATGGAGGTGGATTACGTGCGCGTATATCAAAGAGCAATCGTGACACGTGCGACCCGCTGACTTTAGCCACTGCCGATGTCCACCGTCACCAATCCCATTTTGCCCGGTTTTCATCCCGATCCCAGTATCGTGCGGGTGGGGGAGTGGTACTATCTCGCGAACTCCACATTCGAATGGTGGCCCGGAGTGCGGATTCACCGTTCGCGCGATCTGGCGAATTGGGAACTCGCCGGCTACGCGCTCACGCGTCGGTCCCAGTTGGAGATGCGCGGCAATCTCGATTCCGGCGGCGTGTGGGCGCCGTGCCTGAGCCACGCTGACGGACTTTTCTGGCTGATCTACTCCGACGCGAAATCGCTCAACAGCCCGTTCAAGGATGTGCGCAATTATCTCGTCACCGCCGAGCGCATCGAGGGTCCGTGGTCGGAGCCGCTTTATTTGAACGCGAGCGGATTTGATCCGTCGCTCTTTCACGATGGCGATGGCCGCAAGTGGCTCGTGAATCAGATCTGGGATCCGCGGCCGGCGCGCAACGCGTTTGCCGGGATCGCGCTGCAGGAATATTCGGTGACGGAGCAACGCTTGGTCGGCGAACCGCTCACTATCTTTCGCGGCAGCGCACTCGGCATCACCGAGGGACCGCACCTTTATCGCAAGGATGGCTATTACTATCTGGTCACGGCGGAAGGAGGGACGGGTTGGGAACACGCGATCACCGTGGCGCGCTCGCGCACTTTGATCGGTCCGTATGAAGTTTCGCCGCATCATCCGCTGTTGAGCACGCGGGATCATCCGCAACATCCGCTGCAAAAAACGGGACATGGCTCGTTCGTGCAGGCGCCGGACGGAAACTGGTACGTAGCTTATCTTTGCAGCCGGCCGCACGGCGAAAAACGTCGCTGCATGCTCGGACGCGAGACCGCGCTCCAACCCTTCGCTTGGCCGGAAGGCGATTGGCCGCGTCTGCCGCAGGGGAATTGTCCGGCCGTCACGGTGGAAGTCCCGGGTGTCGCCATGACGCCGGACTATCTGCCGGAATTCACCGACACCTTCGCGGCTCCCGAACTGAATCTCCAGTGGAATACCTTGCGCGAACCTGCGACAGCGAACTGGCTGTCGCTCACGGAACGCCCGGGATTTTTGCGTCTGCGCGGACGACATTCGCTCAATTCCACCTTCGAGCAAAGTCTCGTGGGTTTCCGTTTGCTCCATCAGCGTTGCCGGATTTCCACGCGGTTGGAATTCAACCCGAAAAGTTTTCAACAAACCGCCGGGCTGGCACTCTACTACAACACCCGGAATTTCTACTACGCGTGTGTCAGTCGTGGTGATGCCGGCAATCGTGAGCTGCGAATTCTCGCCGCGCATAACGGCCAATTCCGTGAATTGCTGACCCCGCCGCATCAGCTGCCAGAGACAGGAGCGGTGATAATTATCGCCGAGTTCATCGACGGTGCTCTCCGGTTTAGTGTCTGCGCAGACGCAAAAGATTCGGCCGCAGTTGAAGTGATCGCCGGCATCGATGCCACGACGCTCTCCGACGATGCGGTGTATGAAGGAGGCAGCTGGGGCTTCACCGGCACATTTGTCGTACTCTGTGCGCAGGACAGCGGTGATTCAGGAATCCCAGCCGACTTCGGTTCATTTCATTATGGTAGGGCGGGACCGCTGGACCCGCCGCGAATATTGCTACGGCACGCCCAGCGGTCGCGATCTACTTGTTGAAAAGAAAAAGCATCGGGCGCTTGGTATTAAACCACACGAGCCGGACGAATTCCCCCACTTGATAAACCGAGATCCGGTGGCGGCGCGAACTTATGGCCCCCGACGCTCGAAGTGCGTGCTGCCAGGCTAGGCGAGTAGCGTGATCGGAGGGGCGCGGCACGGAGTATTGCGGTGGATCGCCTGTTCGTCCTGAGCGTGCTGCGAGAAAAGAGAATGGCTCGACTTTAGCTAATTAGCTACTATATATAACGTTTTTAGATGGTTAATACACTATATATAGACTAATAAAATGCGCTCTTCGCTGCATGATCTTCTGCCGCCAACGGTGCGTCGTGCGTTGGCTAAATTCGGCCAGGACCTCGCGCGCGCGCGCCGGAAGCGCCGTCTCACCATCGCCATGATGGCGGAACGCATGGGCGTGGGCGCGAACACCTACTCCCGGCTGGAGCGCGGCGATCCTTCCGTGGCCATGGGGGCCTACGCGATGGCCTTATTCGTTCTGGGGTTTGGGGGTGCTCTCGGTGAATTGGCGGATGTGCGGCGCGACGATCTTGGACTGCAACTCGACGAAGCTCATTTGCCCAAACGCGTGCGCGTGAAGAAAACCCCGACCGCGCGATGAAACGAACGCTCCAGGTATATATTGGAGACGAAGCGCGACTCGTCGGCACCGCGTACTACGATCAGAATGGCGCGCGGGAGCATGTCGCGTTTTCCTATGCTGGAACCTGGTTGGCTGCGGCGGATCGTTTTGCGCTCGCGGTCAATTTACCCTTGGTAACTGGGACGCAGTTTCACCGTAAAGTTTCGGATGGTTCGGTGTTTCATGCCGCTATGGCCGACACGGAACCGGATGGCTGGGGCCGACGCGTTATTCTCCGGGATCATGCCAAACGCCGACAGCGCGCTCGTCGATCCGGCAAGGAAGTTGGTTCGGTCGCACTCAATGCGGTCGATTTCCTCCTCGCCGTGGACGACAACAGTCGGGTGGGTGCGCTCCGTTTCCGCGATGAGTCCGGTGTCTTCCAGCGGGCGACGGAGCCAGAGCGAAGAACGGCGCCCCCCTTGTTGGAGTTGCGACATCTCCTGGCTGCTTCTCGGGCTGTGGAAACTGAAACGGAAACGGCCGCTGATCTTGCCTATCTCAGAGGTCGGGCCACTTCGCTCGGTGGACTGCGTCCCAAATGCACGGTACTCGATGATGATGGCATGCTGGCCATTGGGAAATTTCCCAGCGTCCAGGACGAGCGCGCGGTGACGAAAGGAGAAGTTTTGGCGATGCAGCTCGCACAAAAAGCCGGAATTGCCGCAGCCGATACCCGACTCGTGGACAGCGACGGCGTGCCGGTGGCGTTGGTGCGACGTTTTGATCGGACGCTCGATGGAGGGCGGCTGATGTATGTGTCCGCCGCCACGTTGCTCGGGGTCGAGTCGGCGGATGCATCGGAACATTCTTACACCGAGATCGTGGATGCGCTTCGTGTGCATGGGGCGGCCGTTCAAGCCGATGTTGAGGAACTCTGGCGGCGCATGGCGTATTCGATTCTTATCACCAACGTCGACGATCACCTCCACAATCACGGTTTCCTGCACGTCGAGCACGGCCTCTGGCGTCTCGCTCCTGCCTTTGATCTTAATCCATTTCCTGACCGTGCGCGTGAATTGAAGACGTGGGTGTCGGCGGACACCGGCCCGGAGGCGACGATCGAGGCGTTGATGTCTGTCATCGCGTACTTCCGTATTTCCGCGAAACGGGCGAAGGTAATTTTGCGTGAGGTGGAGCGCGCCGTCGCGGGTTGGCGCAAGGCTGGACGTGCCCTCGGCCTGACGGACCGGGAGCTCGAGCAGTTCGCTGATGCCTTCGAGCATCCTGAGCGCAAAGCAGCGCAACAAATCGTGCGTTGAACGGAAAGCCCACGGGAGTTTAAAACGCCAAAACATTCTGCAATTTCTCCAGCAGATGTTTGGACCCAGTCCGCACTCGCAGTAGGCGCGGATTCCACGCGATGATAATGTCACGATCCAGTCGATCCAAGGGTCCATCCTTGATCACCCGATAAGCGTCGGCCTTGAGTTCCTCTAAGGCCAATACGGGTTGCACGGAGCCATAGCCACCGGACCGTACCGCTGCCAATGCCTGCGGGAAGGACTGGCAGATTAGGGTGGGTTGCAGCTCGGTTTGATGTTCCCGCGCAATCTCTCGCAGGCGTTGTGTGAACTGGCTGTCGCCATTCTGTGTCGCCAGAGGCAACCGGCCCAATACATCGCCGAGTGACACCGGGCCCTTTGCCGGCAGCAACTCACGAGGCACGACCGCGGCAAATTTAAGTGTGCCGAGCCGAGCCGACTTCAACGGTTCGGCCAGCGCGTCCTTGCGCATGACGCCAAAATCTACCCGCCCATCGCCGAGTTGTTGGACAATCTCGTTCGTGCGCAGATTGCTCGTAGCGATGTGCGCAGACTGATCAGCCCGGCTGATCTTCATGAGGCGTGGGATCACCAGCCATTGGAGGAGACCGTCGCCGCCGGCGATGGTGTAGGAAACTTTCTCGGCCCGGCACTCGGCGCGAAAATCCTGCAGGGCGTGCATCTGCGCGCGTACCATTTCGGCCAGGCGCACTCCAGGTTCGGTCAGCTTGAGGACGCGGCCCTGGCGTCGCGCGATCTCCGTTCCAAAAAATTCCGACAACTCGCGGAGTTGCCGGCTATATTGACTTTGCCTGACCGGATCGCCGGGGGCGGCTTTGGCGATGCCACCCGCATGGTGGATCTCCGCGAGGATGCGCAGACGTTCGAGGGAAAGACCGGTTTCGGAGAAGAGAGGATCAAACATGACTAAAGAGTCGTATTAGCTGCAATCGTCGTTGTGGCAAGTCTGCCCCGATCTGGTATGATCCGGACATCAACAACTGACCGGCCGAAACAAATTCAAGAAAACTTCACCTGCCCTCTTGATTTCTCCGACCGATCTTCCGTTGTAACCAGTATAACCATCTAACGTTTTACTCATTCACATGAAACCTTCACATAGCATATCCGCACCAGCCATCCGTAGAACGGATAGGCACGGGTCCTATGCGACCATGTGTGCGGGAGCGACCTTACGGTTGCTTATTAATTCGGGTAGTTTTCTGCCCGAACAAACAAATCTCAAAGGAAGTGGAATCACCTGACGCCGAGGACTCTTGTAGCCTCCCGCAGCCCACTTCCACCCGGAAGTGGGTTTTTTAATGCCTGAACGGCCGCTTCCGGGAACCGAGACCAACTCGTTTTCCATATTCCATAAGCGGCTTCACTGCTGAGCCCAGCCAATCAGCCAACGTCCGCATAAAATCCTGCGGGCGTCCAAACCGTAGCGACATCGTCGCCGCGAGAGGGACGACGGTGTGTGTTCTTTTTTGTAAATGCAGGACCGCTCTCATGCGGTCCTGCTCAAACGCGCGGTGCGCCCCTGGGGCGTTAAACGGCAAGGCCGGCCGTGCGTTTCATTTTTTCCGCCTTGTCGTCTAATCAGCGCAGGACTCCGGGGTTTCAATCCGGCAATACGGGTGCAACTCCCGCCGAGGCGACCAATTTCCTTAAGGAAGCGCCGGTTGTTGATCCGAAACC
>JANYCF010000283.1 GCA_025360455.1 Opitutaceae bacterium
GGTTTCGCTCAGTGTGTGCCGACAAGTCAGTCGGATATTTCTGCAAATCTCTTCTATACTCTTCACCTCGCTTCATCCGGAACTGACCACCGCGTATGCGAGGCTGGATCGCACCCGAATGAAGCGGTTGCAGGCCGGGGCCTTCAGTTTAGCGTTCGTATTCGGGGTGCTTTTTGCAGCCGGCGCTTTCCTGCTCGGGGGGCGGGTCGTGCAGTTGTGGACTGGTACGTTGGCTGTTTCGGGAATTGTTCTCGGGGTGTTCGCAATTGAATCCGTTACTTCATCGCTGGCGAATCTCGCACTGGTTGTGCCATGGGCAGCGAGCCGCCTCGGCGCATTGCCGATAGTCTATTTACTGGTTCAGTCTCTGAGTCTGGTGGCGAGCTGGGCAGCGTATCCAGTTTTGGGCGTGATGGCCGTTGGGGCGACATTTTTGGTGGGCAATATTATCTTCGCGGGCGTGGCCTTGAAAAAGAGTCTGCACGAACTGGACTGTCCTCTGCCGGTCTTTCTCCAATCCGGCTGGGATAGATTACGAGAGGCCGCGGCGATGCTCCGGCTCCAGATTTCCTGAACGATGAATACTGCTCTTGGATTCAGGAATGAAGTCGTGCCGCAGATTACCCTCGTGGTTCCTGGGCGCTGGCATGCCTTCGACTTGGCTCGCGAGCTTGAACAATTGGGCGCACTGCACCGGCTCATCACGAATTATCCCAAGAGCCAGACGCGGCGCTGGGGAATCCCCGATGCCAAAGTGGTCAGCTTGCCAGTTTCCGACGTGCTCACTCGGCTCGCGTGGAAATTCGGTGGCGAAGCTTTCGCCATGCGCCAGCAGTTCCGTATCAATGATCTTTTCGCTCGGCAGGCCGCGAAACATTTGGGTACTCCCGATCTCGTGCATGCATGGTCGGCGGCGGCGGAACCGGCGTTGCTCGCGGCGCGGGCGCGGGGCATTCCCACCGTGTTGGAGCGCAGTTCCTCCCACATGCTCGAGCAATGCCGCTTGTTGCGCGAGGAGTATGCCTCTCTCGGACTGCGGTGGGAGGAAACGCCCACCGCCACGGTCGAGCGCGAGTTGCGGGAATATCAGCTCGCCGACCGAATCTTTGTGCCCAGCCGCTTCGTGCGCGATAGCTTTGTCGCACGCAACTTTCCTGAAGAGAAATTGTTTCTGAACGGTTTTGGCGTCGATCTCGGGCGGTTTACTCCGGGCGAAAAGAGTGACGGGATCTTCCGCGTGATCTATGCCGGTTCGCTGAGCGTCCGCAAAGGAGTGCATCACTTGGTGCGAGCATTCAAAAAAGCGGATCTGCCAAAGAGCGAACTATTGCTGGTCGGCAGGGCGAGTGCGGAAACGCCAAAGTTGCTGGGTGCGGCCGATTCTCGCGTTCATTGCACGGGCCATGTTCCGCAAAGCGAATTGCCCGTGCATTACCGGGCGGCCTCCGTCTTTGTCATGGCGAGCATCGAGGAAGGGCAGGCGATGGTGCAGGCACAGGCCCTCGCTTGCGGCCTACCCTTGATTTGCACGACCAACACGGGAGGCGAGGACTTTCTCGCCCTCGACGGTGAAGGGAGGGAAATCCTGCCCGGCGTCTGGGAGTACGCGGCGGGGTTCGTCGTGCAGCCACGCAGTCCGGATCTGCTGGCGATTGTGCTGCGCCGACTCGCGTCCGAACCGGGAAAGCTCGCGACCATGCGCAGTGCGGCGTCGGCGCTGGCCCGACGTGATTTGTCGTGGAGGCGCTATGTGGTGGCGAATCTGGAACGGTATCGGACCATCGCAGCAGGTGCTATGGAGTCAATTTACAGATGAGAGAGGAGCAATGGCCGATCCCGGTATTTGATTCGCTGCGCGGAATCGCATCCCTTGCCGTCGCGGTTTCACATTTTGCGCAACAGCAGATCGCATTCTGTAACGTCGGAATTTTTGGTCGTTGGCTGCCTCAATTGGGAGCATGGGGCGTCACGGTCTTTTTCGTTCTTAGCGGGTTCTGTATTCACGGGGCCTACCTGCAGGATCGGAAGATCAAGCCCGGGGCTCGCTATAATTGGATGGGATACCTGCGCCGCAGATTTTTGCGGATTTATCCGGGTATGTTTGTTGCGTTGGTCTTGAGTGCAATCGTGGGACTGTTCTGGACGACGGGTTTGATCCGAAATCCAAATTGGCGTGGATTTTTTGGACACCTGTTTTTGTTTAGCAATTTCGACACTGAAAATTGTTATGGCATCAATGCCGTTCTCTGGTCGACCATTGTTGAGTGCTACTTCTATCTCTTGTACCCAGTCGTAGTCTTTGGGATGAGTCGCTTTGGCTGCAAACGCACCTTGCTTACGGTGACTGCACTAAGCTGGGGTTATTTTCTTTTTGTTACGGTGAACACTCCGGCGGGGGATCTTCGCCTGATGTGGCAAATGACGTTTCCCGCTCTGTGGTGGAAGTGGTGTCTAGGGGTTGGATTGGCCGAGTTGCATTTTGCAGATTCGCAATCACCCACTAGGTCTCTGCTGTCGCGGCCACTTGCCTTGTTCATCGTACTGCTGACATCTTTTGGCGCCTGTCTGTTCAATGATGTTCATGTCACCGCGAATCTCCTCCGCTTCCTTCTGCCAATAGTTGTCGCTGTAGGCGTGCATGGCCTCTCGACGGCGCGTATCCAATGGCTTGAAACGTCGCTTTGCCGGTGGATTGGTCGGGTCTCGTATTCAATCTATCTGTTTCATCCGATTGTTTTGGTAGGATTCAGCGTGATTTCCCTTGGGTCTTGGTGGTGGGATCTTCCTCTATTCTTGTTCGTTGCGATCGCGGCGGGTGCTGCTGGTTACTATTTGGTCGAGGCTCCTGCGATGAGCTCAATGGCGGCTAAGCGAATCGCGGCACAACCCATGAAAGCTTGCCCATGAAACCGGCATCATGTGTCCCCCTGCGTCTGGCGGTCTGTGCCACCCATCCAATCCAGTATCAGGTGCCGGTCTGGCGGCGTTTGGCCGCCGAGCCGAATCTGAATCTCCAGGCGTTTTTCGGCACCGATATGAGTGTGCGCGGTTACACGGATCGGGAATTTGGCGCGAAGGTCGCGTGGGACACGCCGCTCGTTTCGGGTTATCCTCATGTCTTTCTTTCGACGGATCCACGGATCCAACAGGTGGGATTTTCTCAACCGACGGCATCCGGGCTGACGCAAGCGTTCCGTGCTTTCCGACCCGAGGTGGTATTACTCACCGCGTATGGCGCGCGCTTTCATCTGGAGGCACTCTGGGCGGCCAAAAAGATTGGCGCCAAAGTGCTGATGCGGCACGAAGCGTCGGACGCGGCGGTGGCGCGGTCCGCGTTTAAAGGCCGGGTGCGTGACGGAATGCTGCGTTGGTTATACCGGCAGGTCGACGGCTTTGGCGTCATTGGACAAGAAGCCAGAAAGCATTTGCAGCGGCTTGGGGTGCCGGAATCAAAAATAGTCGATGCGCCTTACTGCGTGGATACCGATTATTTTGCTGGCGAAGTGACGCGCTGGAGTCCGCAGCGGGACAAGCTCCGGGCGGAACTAGGCATCGGTCTGCAGGATGTGGCTCTGGTGTTTTCCGGTAAGCTGATCCCAAAGAAAGATCCGTTGTTGATTGCTGCGGCCTTGCAACTGTTGCCCAACCAGACACGCCAGCGTCTGCACCTGTTAGTGGCCGGCGACGGTGAGTTGCGCGGTGAGATGGAGCGGGTGGTGCGAGATGTCTTGGGCCAGCGCGGGCATTTTTTTGGTTTTCTCAATCAGTCAGAGATTGGGCGCGTATACGCTGCGGGTGATTTGCTTATCTTACCATCACGAGCCGGGGCGGGTGAAACTTGGGGTCTCGTTGTCAATGAAGCGATGCAGTTTGGGCTCGGCGTGTTACTTAGTGATGGCGTGGGCTGTGGCCCGGATTTGGTGAACGACTCCACCGGGATGATTTTTTCATCGGGCAATGCGGCTGATGCGGCCTCGGCGTTGCAAATCCGTTTGAACTCGATGCCCGCGAAACGGACCCAGTATGCCGATGCGTGCCGCCGCCGGGTGGAGAATTTCACTGCCGC
>JANYCF010000366.1 GCA_025360455.1 Opitutaceae bacterium
GCGACCACTTTCCCCGCTACGGCCGCGTCTGGTGCCACCGTCAGCTTCACGTACAACATCACGAATCGCGGCACAAAAACATGGGGCGCGACCGACTTTCTCTCCTTCCGCGACGTGGACAACACCTTCCTCGGCTTCCCATCAATCAGCGGCGTCGCTCCTGGCGCCAGCAAGACTGTGGCCATCAGCTTCACCGCTCCGATTACGCCCGGAATCTATACTTACAAAGCGCAAGGGCTCCAAGACGGCGTCGCTTTCTACGTCATGGATGATACGTTGGTGTTGTTCGTACAGTGACCAGTCGGAAGGAATTTTTCGATCATTAAGACTTGGACCCAAAGCGGTTTGGTTGCGGGCAATTTTTTCCGGTTTTAGCTCATCGCGCGGTCACCCATGAAAGAGGACTGAAAATCCCTTGCTTGAAACGTTTTTTAATTATTACCGATAAGGGATATAGGTAGCGATAGCGGGCACTGGCTTAGACACTGCTAAAGGAAGGCATGAGTTGTCGCACTCAGCTTCCGTCGTTTCGTTTTGCCACCGATTGCAGCTTGCGCGTCCGCATTCCGCGCGGCGCGGCTGGGTTCTGCCCGAATACGCGCCCATGATTTTCGCACCGCAAAACCGTCGCCTCTGCTTGATCCTTTTTTCGATCGTCGGATCAATGACGACTGTCGTTCAGGCGGCCGTGGATAGTTTTGGCGTGAGCAAAAAAATGAATTTTTTGCAAAGCTCCGCCGCCACGCCAACCAGTCAATCGATTCTTGGCGACGCTACCGGATCTTTCCATTTTTCGGCTGATCTGGTCGGCAGCAATCTGAACCAGCTATCCCCTGTGCCCAAGCTCACTCTGCCTAACACGACCCAGTACAGTTTGGCGGGCACCGGTACCACGATGGGTCTTTCCCTCACATACACGGGTAAATCCGCCCTCGATCTCGCTTTTCCAAATGGTAATTATGTTTTTACCGTGGGTGCGCTCACGTTGCCACTTTCACTCGGCTCGAGTGATACGTACCCCACGGATATTCCACAAATCACCACTGGCACCTGGGACACCCAGAGCCGGCTCGTGCTGAACGCCGCAGCTGGCGCCACTTTGAATTTCAATCTATTCTCCAATTACGCGAATGGCGCGGGCGGCATTGTGACCTTCACGCTCTATTCGGTCTCTGGGAATGCCGTAAGCACTCAATTGGATCGCAAGGAGAGCCTCGCCTTAACGGCGTACCCCCCACTCGATCCCATTCTGTCTTCGTACGTCATTACTCCTGGCCAGCTGCAGGCCGATCGGACTTATTATGCCGAGCTGTCCTTTGCTCGGATTGTGCAATTAAATACAAGTTTCCTGCCTTCGGTCGGTGTGGCGACATTTCTGAAGACGACTGGCTTCATGATCTCGACCGCTTCTCCGATCGCGCTTCCTGCTTTCTCGGTCCAGCCGTTGAGCCAAACGGCGACAGTGGGGAATAATATCACCCTCACCGCTGCGGTCACCGGCAATCCCACCCCGACGTTACAATGGCGCAAGGACGGGTTGAACATAAACGGTGCCACGCTGACCACTTATTCATTCACCAATGCCCAACTCGCCGATGCGGGTTCCTACACTGTGGTCGCAAGTAATAGCGCAGGAAATGCGACCAGTAATGTCGCGGTACTTTCCGTCAACGCCGCGGGCGTTCCCGTCGCATTCACAACCCAACCCGTCAGCCAGACGGTAACGGTCGGAGGTGCCGTAACCTTTACTGGGTCGGCCAGCGGCGCACCCGCTCCGATTTTTCAATGGAAATTAAATGCCTCGGATATTTCGGGCGCGACTAACTCATCTTATACCATCGCCAATACGATGGCAGTTCATGCCGGCTCTTACACCGTGGTGGCGACGAACGCCAGCGGCACTGTGACGAGCAATCCTGCCAGCTTGACCGTCAATAAAGCAGCTGCGGCAGTTACGCTCGGGAATTTAAACGCAACCTATGACGGCTCTCCTCATGCCGCCACCGCGAGTACGACTCCGACCTCGCTCACCGTTGATTTCACCTATAACGGTTCCCCCACCGCACCGACGAATGCCGGCAGCTACGCCGTCGTTGCCACTATCAACGACGCGAATTACCTCGGCTCCACCTCCGGCGTGCTCGTGATTGCCAAGCTGCCTTCGGTGATCACGTGGGCCGTGCCCACGACCATTCCGTTCGGCATGGCACTGAGCGGCACCCAGCTGAATGCGACGGCCAATATTGCAGGCGAATTTATCTACTCTCCGGCGAGCGGTACCGTGTTGGCCGTCGGCACGCCAACGCTCAACGCCACTTTTTCGCCCACGGATAACACCAACTACACGAGCGCCACCGCCCAGCAAACGCTGACCATCAGTGCCGCCGCACTCGTTCCCACCTTCACGACCCAGCCCCAGAGTCAGCCCGCCTTTGTCGGAGCCACGGTCACCCTGGCAGCAACCGTGAACGGCATTCCTGCACCGACGTACCAATGGCAAAAAAGCGGAGTGAATCTATCCGGCGAAACCGGTTCGGCGCTCACTCTGGCCAATGTCCCACTAACTGCCGCCGGCAGCTACGCTCTACTCGCCACGAACTCTGTCGGCACCGTCGCCAGCCGCTTCGCTCGTCTGGTTGTGCTGGTGCCTCAGACTAACGCGATTTCTTATGCCACGACGGTTTCCTCGACCAGTGTCACGGCGGGAGGCGCAGTCAACCTTGCGTACTTCATGACCAACGTCGGCACGTCGGCCTGGGGAGCGAATCACTTTCTCTCCATCCGCGACACCAACGGCACCTTCGTGGCTTTCTCCTCCTTGATCGGTACTCTCCCCGGTGAAGCCACGACTGCGGTCCTTAATTTCCCCGCACCGGCCACGCCGGGCACCTACGCGTATTACGTGCAAGCGCTGGAAAACGGCGTGGAGTTTTTCTCCACGCAAACGACGTTCACGCTCACCGTCCTCGCACCGCTGGCGAATTCGATTACCTATAACACGACCACGTTCCCCGTCAGCGCCGCGCCCGGCTCAAGCGTCGTCTTTACGTACAATGTCACCAACACCGGCACGCAGAGTTGGGGCGCGAGCCATTTGCTCTCATTGAAAAATGGGGCTAGCACCACGCTCTCCTCCACGCCCCTCACTGTGCTCACGCCCGGCGCGAGTAAGACGGTCAACCTCAGCTTCACGGCACCCACTACGCCCGGTACTTACAACTATACCGTGCAAGCTTCGCAAACCGGCGTCGGCAATTTCAATACACAGTCCGATCTCACCCTCGTCGTCCTCGCTCCGCGACCTAACGCGATCGTCTATACTGCGACGCGTCTTCCGGACGAAGTCGTCCCCGGCGCAGACTTGAATTTAAATTACTCGCTCAGCAATGCCGGCACGCAAGCGTGGGGCTCAAGCCACTACGTTTCATTGCGCGATGAGAACGGGGCATTCCTTGCTTTCATTCCGCTCAGTGGCATCGCCACTGGCGGCACCGCTAAAGTCGCATTCAGTTTCAGTGCCCCGAGCACGCCCGGCCTGCACACTTATTATGTGCAGGCGTTGGAAGACGGCATCGAATTCTTCTCCACGCAAGATGTGGTCGTCGTGCAGGGGGACGCCTTGCCGCTCCGGAACGCCATCACATACAACGCGACGACATTCCCCGCCACCGTCGCTCCTGGTGCCACGGTCAGCTTCACGTACAACATCACGAACCGCGGTACGAAGACCTGGGGCGCGACCGACTATTTGTCCTTCCGCGATGTGGACAACACTTTCCTTGGCTTCCCGTCGATCAGCGGCGTCGTTCCCGGTGCGAGCAAGACAGTGACCATCAGTTTCACCGCGCCAAGTATGCCCGGTATCTACACATACAAAGCACAAGGCCTCGAAGATGGCGTGGCCTTCTACGCGATGGACGACACACTGGTGCTGTTCGTGCAATGAAGCGTGAGGCTCAGCTTCTATTTCAGTAACAATTGAAACGGGTGGCTCCGACGGTTGTATTCCGAAAGTAGATTGTCGGGATAGTTTAGCCCTAGCCCCGATCGATTATTCTGTCCCGCTGCTCGATGGCCATCCGTATCGCTTCAGCATGGTGTCATGAAAATATTATGTTTGTCATCAATGCGGCCCTTTGGATTTAATGTTAAATCCTGCTGCCGGGCCACCATCCTCTTCCAGTGTCACCTATGTCTTCTCACACCCCATGAAAGGTCTTTTTCCCGGTTCGATTCTGAATGTCTTCTTCGCCGGTTTGGTCGCAACTTTCGCGCCCAAGATTACTTCGGCTCAGACCTACGACTGGAAGAATGTCGTGATCAAAGGGGGCGGGTTTGTGAGTGGGCTTGTTTGCCATCCAACGGCAGCAAATGTATTTTATGCACGGACGGATGTTGGCGGCGCGTTCCGGTGGCAAGAATCCACCGGTTCCTGGTTACCGATTACGGATCAGCTCGGAAAAGACGATTCACAACTCACCGGGATCGTCAGCTTCGCGCTCGATCCCAATGATGCTAACCGGGTGTACCTCGCTTGCGGGCAGTATCTCCCCTCGTGGGGGCAGAACGCAGCCATTCTTCGCTCCAGTGATCGGGGCGTAACTTGGAGCCGCAGCGACTTGACGCTCAAGCTCGGTGGTAATTCCGACGGGCGTTCCACGGGTGAGCGGCTGCAGGTCGATCCGCACAAGGGATCGATTTTATTTCTCGGGACGAATCAAGATGGACTTTGGAAAAGTGCGGACTCTGGCCAAACATGGACGAAGGTAACCGCTTTCAGTCCAATCAGCACAACTCTCGTGCTGTTCGATCCGCGCACTGGCACCAGTGGCAATGCGACCCAAACAATTTACGTGGGCGTCAATACAACCACGGCTTCCTCCCTGTACCGCAGCACTGACGGTGGCACCACGTGGTCGCCGGTTGCGGGCGTTCCGAGCGGGGTTCTGCCTCACCATGCGAAGTTGGGTGCCGACGGGATGCTTTATATTACGTTTAATAACGGACTCGGCCCAAACGGGATCACGAGCGGTTCTGTCTGGAAACTAAAAACATCCGATAGCACCTGGACCAATATTTCGCCGCCGGCCGGTCAAGGTGGGTTCGCCGGACTCGCTCTCAATGTGCTTCAGCCGGGCACACTCGTCGTGACGACGCTTGATCGTTGGTGGCCGGGGGACGAAATCTATCGCAGCACGGACAGTGGTGCGTCTTGGAAAGCGCTCAATTTACCGTCGTCCCCACGCGATGGTTCATCCGCACCCTATTCGACGACGAGCTCGCCGCATTGGTTGGGTGCGATTGAAATCGATCCATTTAACGCCGCCCGCGCGTTCTTCATCACCGGCTATGGCGCATTCAGTACCGATAACTTAACGGCGGCAGACACCAATGGGACGGTCTCATGGACATTTCGAAACGACGGCCTTGAGGAAACGGTGGCGTTAGGAATGGTTAGTCCTCCCAGTGGCGCCCCCCTCGTGAGCGTGATCGGAGACATCGACGGATTTCGGCATGACGATCTCACGGTGTCGCCTGCGCGAGGCCGGCATTCGCCCTCAGTGGGCACGAACAATAGCGTCGATTTCGCTGAGCTCGCCCCCAATAAAATGGTGCGATCGCACGGTAGCGGCACCGTGCGCGCTTCCCAGTCGTCCGATGGCGGCGCGACGTGGACGTATTTCGCCAACGGACCGGCAACGGCAACGACCAATGCAGCTGGCATCATTTCGATCTCGGCGGACGGTTCGCATATTGTCTGGGCGCCCGATCACGCGACGACCTACGTATCGTCGGACAATGGAACAACGTGGGCGGCAAGCACCGGCGGTCCGACGGCGAATACCAACACCAACTACACCCCCGTAGCTGATCGGGTCAACGCCGCCAAGTTCTATGTCTACGATGCGCCCAATGGCCGTCTCTATGTGAGCACGAATGGCGGCAGTAATTTCACCCAAGCCGCAACCGGGCTGCCGGTCTGGGGTGAACCGGTACGCGCCGTGTCCGGCAAGGAAGGTCACCTTTGGCTGCCCACGTGGAGCAATGGGTTGTATCGCTCGACGAATTCAGGCACTTCATTCGTGAATGTTGCGGGGGTGCAGGAAGCCTATCGCATAGGCTTTGGCAAAGCGGCACCGGGCCAGACCTATCCGGCGATTTATTTGTGGGGAAAGATTGCCGGTGTGACCGGACTCTTTCGTTCGAATGATGAAAGCGCGACCTGGACACGGATCAACGACGATGCGCATCAGTTTGGCTGGATTAATTTTATCGCCGGTGATCCACGGGTCTACGGTCGCTTGTACCTCGCCACCGGCGGACGGGGTATTATTTATGGAGAATTTGGGGACACTGCGCCGGCCATCACTACCCAGCCTGCGAGCCAGACGATCATCGCCGGCAATGCTGTGACCTTCACCGTAGCTGCCAGTGGCGTCCCGACGCCCACCTATCAATGGCAGAAAGGA
>JANYCF010000386.1 GCA_025360455.1 Opitutaceae bacterium
GACCAAGCGACCCTGACTACGATTCTCGACCTCAATGCGCAAGTGCTCGGTCTCACCTTGGGCATCATGTTTGGAGCGGTTCTATTTGTCGCGACGAACTTTCTGATCGTGAAAGGCGGGCCCCACGTCGGAGCCAATTTGCAGCTGCTTGGCCAATTTTTCTACGGCTACAAAGTCACCTTCCTCGGTAGTTTCATCGGCGCATTCTATGCCTTCATTGTCGGCTATATCTCCGGTTATATGATCGGGATGATCTACACTTGGGTCGCAAAACTCCGCAGCCCCTGACCCACAATTCCATGAGATTTGGATTGATTGGCGCTGGCCTTATCGGCTGCTTGCGCGCCCAAGCGATTAGCAAAATTCCCGGCGCCACGGTGGCGGCGGTGACCGACGTGGCCGAACCAGCCGCCCGTGCACTCGCCGGGAAATATGGTGCCCGGGCCACCGCCACCCTTGATCAACTCTTGGCGGTGGATGACTGCGATGTCGTCATCGTGTGTACGCCGCCGCAGTATCATGAAAAGGCGGTCCTCGCGGCCCTAGCCGCCGGTAAACACGTGATCTGCGAGAAACCACTCTCCAACTCGGTGGAATCCTGCCGCCGCATGCTCGCGGCGGCGAAGGCCCACGGGAAAATCCTGACCACCGGCTTCAACCATCGCTATTTTCCCGCGATTCAGTTCCTCAAGAAAACCGTGGATGAAGGCGCGATCGGCAAGCTCAATCACGTCCGGGCTTATGCCGGCCACGAAGGGCTGTCCCAATTTCGTTCCGCCTCTGAGTACGACAAAAAGGTGATCGGCGGCGGAGCCCTCTGCGATGTCGGCATCCACCTCATCGACTTGACCGCCTACGTGCTCGGCGACGTCTGCGAGGTTTCCGGCATTGCCACCGGCTCGGTCTGGAATCTTCCCGGAGCCGAGGACAATGGGTTCGCCCTTCTCCGCAGCTCCACCGGAGCGGTCGCCACCCTGCAAGCCAGCTGGACCGAGTGGAAAGGCTACCGTTTTCACCTCGAAGCCTATGGAGAGAGGGGAATGATCCGTGCCTACTATGCCCCGATGATGCATCTGCTCATCACGATGGATAAACCCGGTGGCAAGCGGCAGCGCAGTTTTTCATTTTATCCCGCCATGGCGATCAAGGAGAAGGTGCTCGGCTGGCAGCACACGGTGATAGAAACTTTCCGGCAGGAGCTGGTGGATTTCATCAGTCTCGCCGCCGGTGGTCCCCGCGGCGCCATTGCCGATGGCTACGCCGGTTTCCGCGCGGTGGAGATCGCCAACGCCGTCTATCGCAGTTCGGCGGAGAATAGAAGTGTGCTCCTCACGACTGCTGGTGAATCGTAAGCGGGTGATGCAGCCGCAGCGCTTGACCCATTCGCGGAGCTACGTCTAAGCCGGAGAAATGCAGTCGAGAGTCCAGTAGTCGAGAGCTGAGAGCCCGATCTTCGGAGGAAGCTACCGATGGCGTGGGATTGACAAGCAGGTTCACCGTTTGGTCTGGCTCTGGACTCTCGACCCTCAGCTCTCGACTGCATGGATACATCTAAGCGTGGGGCGAAACGGTCGACTGCGGCGTTTCGCTGGCTCGATTTTCCGCAGCCTGATAGCGGAATTTGTTTTTCAGCTTCAACATCTGCTTCTCCAGCAGGTGCCAACTCAAAAGCGCGAGTCCGATCGTCACACTGAGATTAATTGCGAGATAGATCCCGTGGGCCCAGGCACGTGAATGCAGCCGTTCCGTGAGTGCACCAGGGGAGATTCCAGCATAGACCAGAAATTCCCTGACCAATTGATGATACATATAGATGCCATAGCTGTATCGCCCGAAAAAACGCAGCAGGGCACTGCCCCAAAAGGCTGAGACCACCCCGCGAGCCGGTGCGGTAATGGCATGAATCAATACCATACTAAAAAATAAGGAAAAAAGCGTCATTCCGATCGTCCCTAAAACCGGATCAGACTTATAAGGAAAATGTCGCCAGATAAAGAGGGACAAGCACACCACCCCTACCCCGACAACCCCGGGAAAAGCCCAGCGGGCCAGCCAACGCCAGTGCGGTTCAGAGCGAATGACCAAAGCGAGCAATGCGCCCATGGCCAGATCATCAATCCGGGCCGGAGTCAGGAACGCCCCGAAGTGCCACGGTAAGCCGCAGCCAAAGGCTCCGATCCGCAACAGCAGGGCACCCCCAATACACCCGAGACAGATACGGATCATCATGCCACGGCTAAACCGATAGATAAGCAAAGGCCATAAGAGGTAAAATTGTTCTTCAATCGCCAACGACCAGAAATGACCGGTGTGCTCAGGGGCCGCGGCATAACCAAAAAAACCGATCGGAATATTCGAGAGATAGGCCCAAGACCAGGCATGCGAGCTCGCCGAAACAGAAACATGCCCCAAGAGCGGCAAAACCCTAAAGAGAAAAATCAACATCACATAGTAGATCGGGAAAATCCGCAAAGTCCGGCGGGCATAGAAAGTCTGAAAGTACTTCTGCTCCGACTTGGTGTCGTGCAGTATTCCGGTAATGAGAAAACCGGAGAGCACAAAGAAAAGATTCACCCCCAGCCAGCCTTCGCTGATCACATACCACACCGGCTTTCCCCAGCCGCTTTGCCATGGCCAGTTGCGTATTTCGTAGTGAAAGAAAAGAACGAGCAAGATAGCGACACCACGCAGGCCATCCAAGGCCGGCAAATGTTGCCCCAGAATAGGCAGTTCAAACGAAACCTTCTTTTGGTGCCCGGAAGGATCGATCAAAATTTTTCCGGGCGATGACATTGGGTAATTTGAACGCTGGGGTACGTAACGTTCGCGCTACTACTGATGGAATCTCCGGTCGCATCAATGAGAAATTCCCTTTGACCATCCCACCACGCAACCCTATCGCTTTTCGATGGCTCGTATCCTCATCACCGGCGGGGCAGGCTTGATCGGCTCGAATCTTGTGCGCCGTCTGCTCCCACATCATGAAGTGTTTGTTGTCGACAATCTCTGGCGCGGCAAACTGGAGAATCTCCATGATCAGGGGAAAAGCATCCTGCCCAACCCGGCCAACTTCCACCAGCTCGACCTGACCGACTATCAGAATTGCCTAAAAATCACGCAGGGGATGGACGTCGTCTACCACTTGGCGGACATCGTCGCCGGCATCAACTATGTGTTCAGCAATCAATATTTTCTGTACCGGCAAAACACCCTCATCAACACCAACACGCTGCGGGCGGCGATCGAGAACAAGGTGAAGACTTTCATCTATGTAGGCACGGCCTGCAGTTTCCCGCTGGAAAAACAGCAGGAAGTGAATTGTCCGCCGCTCAAGGAAGAAGACACCTACCCGGCGCATCCCGAGTCGTCCTACGGCTGGAGCAAACTGATGGGGGAATACGAGTGTGAACTGGCCCGGGAAGAAAAACTCATCGATGTCGGCATCCTGCGGTTCCATAATGTTTACGGCCCGCCCTGCGAACTGTCGCCGGAAAAATCCCAGGTGATTCCTGCGCTTTGCCGCAAAGCCGCAAAATATCCCGCTGAACCGTTTATTGTGTGGGGTTCCGGCCAGCAAAAAAGAGCCTTTGTCCACGTGGACGACGTCATTGATGCACTGATCGCAGTCCGGGAAAAGGGACTCAATCAGGGCGTGATCCAAATCGGACCGGCGCAGAGCAACTCGATTCGAGAGATCGCTGAAACCATTGTGCGAATCTCCGGAAAAAACATTTCCATCCAGTACGATTTGAGCAAACCGGAAGGAGACAAGGACCGGACCGCCGATTTTTCCAAGGCAACCCGGATCCTCGGCTGGAGTCCTCGCGTCGATCTGCAAACCGGCCTCGAACGAACTTACCGCTGGTGCAACGAGTATATCAACCGCCAGCGTTGAGCGGAACGCTTTCCAGTCAGTCCCGCTGGACTCAATTCGCGCAGCCACCGGCGCCGCATCACCCGGGGCTTGACGTCGGCCTCGCAGGGCCCAACCACGCCCCTGTCGCGGACGTTTCGCCATTGCCGGGCGATGCCGGCATCCTCAGGAATTAATGATTCATGACCGCCCCCACCCAGATCACTCCCGGGCCCAAACGCCGGCTGAAGGTTCTGGTACTCTCCAGAAACTATCCGAATGCAGTGATGCCGTTGCTCGGTCTGTGGATTGAGCAATGGACCCGGTTTCTCGGCGAGCATTGCGACTGTCGCGTCGTTGCGCCCGTGCCCTATTGCCCGCCGGTGCCAGCTTCGTGGGACATCGGGCGCTTCCGGCAGATACCAGCCAACGAAGTGATCAACGGCGTTCCGGTATCGCATCCCCGTTTCCTCAGCGGTCCGGGATATTCCCTCCATCGGTTTGATTCCCGATTGTGGTTGGCGTCACTGGTGCCGCATTGCGACCGACTGCGAAAAGAATTTCCTTTCGACATCATCCACGCCCATTTCAGCTACCCCGACGGCGTGGTGGCAGCGGCATTGGCGAAACGCTACGGCATTCCTTTCATCATTACCGAGCACGCCCGCTGGCGACCCTGGATGGACCAATATCCGTCCGTACAAAAGCGGGCGATTCGCGCCTCCCGCTCCGCCGCCTTCCACACCGGAGTCAGCCGTTTTGTGCGGGAACAAATCAAGGAATTCACCGGTGAATCCGAACGGCTCATCGTGACCCATCTCGGGGTGGATGGTTCTGTTTTTTTTCCGCCCGGCCCGGAAGAGCAGCGTGATCCCCATCAGCTACTCTATGTAGGACGGTTGCACCTGGTGAAAGGCGTGGACGTACTGTTGCGCGCTCTGGCACTGCTGGTGCAGCGAAGGCCGGCAGCGCGGTTGGTGCTGGTGGGAGGAAATTTTTATAGCGGAACCACGGGCGAGGTCGCGCACATCCACCAGTTGGCGGTTGACCTGAAATTGCTGGGCAATTTGGAATTTGTCGGGGCCAAGTCCCCTGCCGAAGTGGCGGCTTACATGCGCCGTAGCGCGGTGGTCGTGGTGGCAAGTCGTTCGGAAACTTTCAGCGCGGTACTCGTGGAGGCCCTCGCCTGCGGCACGCCGGTGGTCTCCACCCGTTGCGGTGGCCCCGAGGATATCGTCACCGAAGAAGTAGGTTGCCTGGTGCCCAAGGAAAACCCGTTGGCGCTGGCCGAGGGAATCCAGTCAGTGCTTGATGAACCCGGCCGGTATCCGGGATCAACCTTGCGCGCCTATGCGCTCGCGCGGTTTTCTTGGCCTAACTTGGTGGCCAAGGCCTTGGCCTTGTATGAAAATGCCGTTGTCAATTTCAACTCAGCTCAAGTGTATACGGAGACCGATCCCAAGTGAGAACCTTAGTCTTCAATGCCCTCCGCCTCTCCGGCAAGCGTACCGCCATCGGGCGACACATTGAATATTTGGCCCAGAAGTGGAGCCGCATGGAGGTGCCCTTCACCCGCATCGTTTTACTCAGCCCACGGGAAATGTATCTGACCGATCTGGGTACGACGACGCCCATCGAGCTGCGCACCCTGCCGACGGCGATGCCCAACCTCTATTGGGAGCAGGTCGTGTTGCCCCGGGCCGCTCGCGGTGCCGCCATGCTTTTTTCGGAATACACGCGCCCCCTCGCCTACCGCGGACGCACGGTTGTCGCCAATCACGGCATCTATGAATCCACCCCGCGCGCCTTTTCCTGGTGGTCGCGGTTGCGAGCTGTGCCCATGTATAAATACAGTGCGCTCCGCGCTGATCGCGTGATCGCGAATTCCCGTTCCACCAAGGACGATATCGTGACCCATCTCGCCGTGCCCGAGCCCAAGATCGATATCGTCTATCCCGGTCCCGCCGACATTTTTTTCGAACCACACCCGGTCGATAATATTGCCGGTGAAGTGGTCCGCGTGCTGGGTCAGGATGCACCTTATATTATTTTTGTCGGCAAACTCGCCCGCCGCCGCCACGTACCCAACCTGATGGAAGCGTTCGCGCAGGTTCGCAAAAAATTAAATTTGCCGCATCACCTCCTTCTCGTCGGGCCCAATGTGGAAGAGTTGCCCTTGGCCGAACTCGCCACCCGCCACGGGATCAACGGCTGTTTCAAGCACCTGCCCCACTTGGATCAGCCGGAGCTGGCCCGCCTCTATGCCGGAGCCGACCTGTTTGTTTTGCCCACCACCTACGAAGGGATTTCCTGGACGATGTTCGAGGCCATGGCCAGTGGCACCGCCGTATTGACCGTGGATCACCCCGCCCTGCGCGAAGGCGCGTTCGAAGCCGTCCTGGCGTTGCCGTCGCCCAGCGTCGACGATTTGATCAAAGGTCTCAGTACATTGCTCGGGGACCGGGCGGCTCGAAGCGAATTGGAGCGCAAAGGCTCCCAGGTGGTGAAGCGATTTTCCCTCCAAGAAGGCGCGCGGCAGACCATGGAAATATTGGATCGCGTCGCCGCCCCGACCGACGACTCTCGCGGCGGAGGCCCGTTAATTTCAATTTGAATACCAACCGAGCCCGGAAATGAAATCACCTTAAGCAGCATGTCCGGCCACCCTTCACCCCTCGTCAGCATCTGCATGCCGGCCCACAATGTGAGGCAGTGGAGCAGCGATTTTTCCCCATGACTCAACCTTACGACGATAAATTCTACAAAACCGTGCAAGCCGGGGCCCGGCGATCCGCGCACCACTTGCTCCCCATTGTATTCAAGCTGGTCAAACCGGATTCCGTCGTGGATGTGGGCTGTGGCGATGGCACTTGGCTCTCGGTCGTTCAAGACCTTGGAATATCGGATATTTGGGGATTGGACGGCGACTATGTAGACCGCAAAACGCTGCAGATTCCTGATCATTACTTCCAGTCGCTGGACCTCTCCCAGCCGTTCTCGTTGCCTAGGCGGTTCGACCTCGCGCTATCCCTGGAAGTGGCGGAGCACCTGCCCAAGGCATCCGCCACCCGTTTCATCACGTCCCTCGTCAGTGTCGCTGACGTTGTCCTGTTTTCCGCCGCGATTCCCTTTCAAGGCGGAGTGCACCACGTCAACGAGCAATGGCAGGGCTACTGGGCCGCGCACTTCGAACAACACGGATACGTCGCGCTGGATTGTGTGCGCGCGGCGATCTGGGAAAACGCGGAGGTTGACTGGTGGTATGCCCAAAACACCCTGCTCTACGTTAATCGCCGCATCCTAATTTCGCGACCTGAGCTGAGATCGGCTTGCGAGAATCGCACGGCTGGCCCGTATTCGATTGTTCATCCCAAAAAATATTTGGCCACGGCAGATCTCGGCCAAATCGCGCTCAGGAAAGTGGCGACAGCGTTTCCGGCCATGCTCTCTACCGCCGTGAAGCGAACCTTGCAAAAACCAGCCCGGCCAAAGCTGCCCAACCCCTAGGCGAATCAGCCCATTGACCTTTCCCGCGCCCATGTCCGACCTCCCTTCACCCCTCGTCAGCATCTGCATGCCGGCCCACAATGTGGGGCCATGGATCGGTGAAGCCGTCGGCTCAGTTCTCGGCCAAAGCTATCGCAACATTGAAGTGCTGGTGGTTGATGACGGTTCAACTGACAACACCCGCGAAGTCCTCGAATCATTCACCGATTCACGACTCCAGTTGCACCCCAACCCACAGAATCTGGGCGGCTATGAAACCATGAATCGCGCGGCCAGCCTGGGCCAAGGTGAATTCATCGCCATCTATCACACCGACGACGTCTACGAACCGGAAATCGTCGAGCGGGAAGTCCGTTATCTACAGGAGAATCCCGCAGCCGGTGCCGTGTTCACCCTCGACCACCACATTGATCTCCAGGGGAATATCTATGGAGGAACCACTCTGCCCCCTCACTTGAAAGGCCGGCGACTACTGCGATTCGAGGACGTTTTTCCGCACATCCTGCGCAATAAAAATAATCTTCTGCGTTGCCCCAGCTTCATGGTGCGCCGGCGAGTCTACGAGCAACTTGGACCGTTTCTGGCCAAGCGCTATCATGTCGCCGCCGATCTCGAAATGTGGCTGCGCCTGAGCCTCGCCCATCCGATTGGTATCCTCGACGAACGGCTCATGCGCTACCGCCACGGCAAGGGACAGTGGACCAACCGCTACAACCGACTCCGGACGGAGCCCGAGGTGTTTTTCGACATCATGGATTTGTATATGCAGAAGGGAAATTGGGCGGAGCGACTGAACCCGGAAGATCAAACGGAATATGCCTTCCACCGAGCAGACGATGAAACCTTTCGCGCCGTGAACCACGTCTTGCGCGGCGAACCCAAGAAGGCACTCGCACTGCTGCAAAATGGCTTCCCGTGGCGCAGCCTCCGTCACTCGAACCGCCGCCGCCGGAAATTTCGCGTCGTGCTGCTGCGCGCGCTCTTGCAGTGCGGACTCCGCCTCGGCGCAGCCTCACTGCTGACGCCCCTGCTTAAACGCACCGAATACAAAGGAATGCTTTAGCCATGACCGATTCCGCACGCGTCAATCTTTATATCGATCCATTCTCGCATCACATGTACAGCGATGCGCTCTTCGGGGAGAGCCATATAAATAGCATCGGCGACGATTTGCACGGACCCTATCGATATCTGAAAAACTGGCTAGAGGCCCGTGGCGTGCGAGTCCATACCGCCGATCACTTGCTGGCGGGAGAAAAACTACCCGGCAAAAATCTCTATGTCTCTTTCGGCATCCAGAATAATTTCCGCCAGCTGGCGGCCAGGGAAGACGTGACGTTGTCGGCTTTTTTTCTTTTTGAATGTCCCATCGTAGAGCCAAAAATGTATCAAGCGATGCGTGATGCCCAACCAGCGTTCAAACGTATTTTTTCTTGGAGCGACGGTCCCTCCCTCGAACGGTTTGTTGGCGGCCCTCTGCCGTGCGAACATTTCTTTTGGCCGCAGTCTTTCAACCGGGTACACGAAGAGATCTGGCGGAATGAAGACCGCGAGTTTTTGGTCATGATCAATTCCAACAAGCTGCCGCGTCTGTATTGGCAGGAACTCTACACAGAGCGACTGCGGGCCGTGGAGTGGTTCTCCGCCCAGAACGAAATCAATCTCTACGGCAGAGGCTGGAATGAACCGTCCAAACGCATGGGCAAGACTTGGCTGCCACTGATTCTTCGCCGCCTGCTGGAAAAAATCGAGGCTTGCTGGCAGCAGCTTCGCCCCGATCCGCTTATGACCGCCGCCCGCAAGATCTATCGTGGCCCGGCGGCTTCGAAAGCAGAGACGCTGGGGAACCACACCTTCGCCCTCTGCTATGAAAACATGATCTTAAAGGGCTGGATCACAGAAAAAATCTTCGACTGTTTTTTTGCCGGCACCATTCCCATTTATTGGGGAGAACCAGAGATCGAAAAATATGTGCCGGCCTCCTGCTTCATCGACCGCAGAAATTTCAAAAATAATGCCGAGGTCAGGGACTTTCTCCGGGCCTTGTCTCAAGATGAAATCCGCGCCTATCGGGAAAACGCCCGCGCCTTTCTCGCGTCCCCAGCCTATCGACCTTTCACCAAGGAAGCATTCGTCGAACACTTCCGACACATCGTGGAAACGGATGCCGGCATTCGCCTGCCGGATTAACCCACGGCACCCGGCTTGGATGATAAAATCCTCAGAGTCCGATCCGCTTCCTTAGCTCGAGAATCGACCGCCTTTCTTCAGGCTTTAGGCACAGCCATAACCCACCGAGCAAACAGAGATACAGGGTGACCTTGAGCGCCAATACCCCGGGGCTCCAGCTGTTCACCTTCGCGAAGCCCGCCCCCACGGCCAACAGCGCCATAAATCCGCCCAAGGTCGGGAGAAGAATATTCGCCGGCAACCGGTAGCCGAATTTCACTTTCAAACGCAGCCAAGTGAACACGAAAATCGTGGCGGCTCCCGCAATAAAACTGAGCGACACTCCATGTACTCCGTACAATGGAACTAGAACATAACAAAGCCCGATTGATCCCAGATACCCCGCGACTACAATCACCACATAGGTTTTCAAGTCGTCCAACCCGATGAGCAGAGTCTGATGCACGCCACCCAACTGTACGAGAAACTGCCAGGCGACAAAGAGAAACAGGAATTGCGCCCCAGGGGCAAAGGCCGAAGAGAACAGCAACGTGACGATCAACTGCGGGAAAAGCACGATCGGCAAGCCCACCACACAGAGGATCAGCGTCATGGTTTTCTGGAATTCCGCGGCCACCCGGAGTTTTTCCGCCACCGGCCGATCACGATTCATGAGTGGAGTCAGATACAGCCCGTTAGCCGGATTAAGTACGGCCCCAAGGGCGAGGGTTATCTGCATAGCCGCAGCCAGCAGTCCGGCCTGTTCGGTCCCCAGCACGGAAAGCGTCATCGAGCGACCAGTCAGAAACTGCAGTGAATACAACGCGCTGGCCGGATATTGCATGAGACAGAAAAACAGCAAATTCGGTTGGCTTTTAAATACCTGGACCAAACTGCTCTCCGGCACCAGTAGCGGCAGGTCAAGACTGGAGCGCAGGTAACCGAGCAAACAAATCGTCGCGATCCAACCGGTTCCCACCAAGCACAGGTATAATCCCGGCAAGCCCTGCCACCAATACCCTCCGCAGGCTGCCAGCATGGAGACGGTCGCGGAGAACAAGATGGTGACAGAGGAGGCGCGCGGCCGGCCAGTCGCGGCGAGCACGTTCGCAAAAAAACCGCCCAACACCATCGCGGGAAGCCCGGTCAGAGCTAAAGCCAGCAAGGCCTGATAACTTCTAATTTGTTCTTTGCCAAAAATAGCTGGGAAATAGAAAACCGCTGCCAGACTGATAACCATTCCGGTCAGCGCAAGAATCGTGAGGAGTTTGAGAAACGTCGAATACGTCCGTCGAAATTCGTCCGGGCCTTGGCTATGCGATTTCGACAGATATTTCAGCGCGGCAAAGGGCAGGCTAAAAGCCAAAATCAATGCGGCTGACTGCACCACCTGATCGATCATGGTGATGACGCCCACCCCCGCGATCCCACTCATCTCGGCGATCGCCTTGGTCCGGATCAATCCCACGACCATAGTAAGAAATTGAATGAATCCGATGGCAGCGATAATTCTGATCATGTTTGAACGGGCAATGTGGCCTTTGCTCACGTGGTTGCAGCATAAAAAGTCGGGCATGCCCTTGATCAGATTTCTTAGTAAACCGGCAAGATCGCTAAGGGCACCGTGCCCCGCTATACTCGCCATGGTCTGGTGTTGCCTCCGTTTACCGGACTTGCATCGTTGCGCGGAATGATGGCCCTTCCCTCAGTTGAGAATTCGATGATGTCCTGCCCCCGGCTCCGCTGCCGCCTCGGATACTCCTTGTTCGTCGGCTCATTCACTGTGCTTCCCACCCCATGATCCGTCTCGCTATCGCCGGCCTTGGGGCCGTCACCCAAAACATCCATCTGCCGGCCTATGCCCAGATCCAGGATAAACTGACTTTGGTCGGCGGCTGCGACGTGCAACCGGAAACTCGCGTCCTCGTCACCAAGAGTCATCCGACCCTCCCCCTTTTCGAAAACTACGAGGAGATGCTGCGCACGGCGAAGCCCGATGTCGTCGCGATCTGTACCCCGCCCTTCCTGCATCGCGAACAATGCCTCACGGCGCTCCGCGCTGGCTGCCATGTTTTCTGCGAAAAACCTTTGGCCGAATCATTGGACGAAGCCGATGTAATCATAACCGCCGCCGCCGCCGCCGGCCGCCAGGTTGTCGTGAACAGCCAATTCCCGTACATGCAGATCCATCTCGCGGCAAAAGCCCGGATCGGCCAACCGGATTTCGGTCGCCTGCTTTATCTGCACGCAACCCAGACTTTCCGCCCCACTCCGCAGACCGAAGGTACATGGCGGCGCGAGATGACCCGCCGCCTCGGCTTCGAGTTCGGCGTCCATGTCTTCGAATTGATCCGCTTCTTTTTCGACGAAGATCCCGTGCGCCTCTGCGCGCACATGCCCAATCCGGTCGGTAGCAAATCCGACGTGCTCAACTCCGTGAACATCGAATTCGCCGGCGGTCGCTCCGCCTCGATCTTGCTCGATCGCCTTTCCCGTGGCCCCGAGCGCTACCTCGATCTCCGGCTCGACGGCGAGCACGCAGCCATTGCCACTTCCATCGGCGGCGAACTTGGTTTCGAAGCCGGCCTGCACACCCGCGAGCGGAAACCATTTTTCGCCTTCAACTTTGTGAAGGGTGGCAAAGCGGTCTGGCAAGACGGCAACCGCTCCCGTCTGCTCGCCCAGGACGGCATCAATCCCTTTGCCAGTTCCACCGCCTATCATCTTGGTGGGTTCATCACCGCCCTCGCCCAGAACACCCTGCCGCGCGGCACCGCCCTCGATCATCGGAAAACGCTCGCGCTGATTTTTGCAGCCTACGATTCCGCCGAGCAAAAACGCTGGGTCGACCTCGCCCCGTATCTTGCCTCCGGTGCAAAAAACACTCTCGCTCAACCGTGATGAAACTTCGTGCCGCCATCGCCGGTGCGGGCCTCATGGGCTATTGGCACGCCAAGAATCTCGTGCGTTGTGGGGGCGAAGTTGCCGCCGTCATTGATCGCGATCCCGCCGCCGCCTCACGCCTCGCCGGCCAATTTTCTGGAGCCCTCCCAGTCTCCTCGCTGGAGGAGGCGCTCGCCACCGGCAAAATCGAGGTGCTCCATCTCTGCACGCCGCTGGAAAGTCATGGCGAACTCGCCGCCGCCGCCCTCGTGGCAGGCATTCATGTCCTGGCAGAAAAACCGCTGGTGCCCACCCTCGCCGAAACCGAATCACTCTACGCACTCGCGGCCAAACATCGCGTCACCCTCTGCCCCGTTCACCAATTCCCCTTTCAACGCGGAGTCCGCCAAGCCGCGCAAAATCTTCCGCGGATCGGCCAGCTCCGCCATTTTGAAGCCCGGTTCTGCTCGGCCGGCGGCTCCGGCAAAAACAGCGAAACTTTGGCTGCCATCATCGCCGACATTTTACCGCACCCGCTTTCGCTGATGGCCTTGTTCGCGCCCGGCAGCCTGCAAACCACCGGCTGGAGCGTGAGCCGTTCTGCACCGGGTGAATTGCGCGCGACACTCACCGCAGCGGATATTTGTTTTTCCATTCTCGTTAGCATGAACAGCCGGCCCACCAATACCTCGCTTCTCCTGCTCGGTTCCGCCGGCACCATTCATATCGATCTGTTTCACGGCTTCAGTGTGGTCGAGCCCGGAGCGGTTTCCCGTTGGCGCAAGATTGTTCACCCCTTCGACCTGTCGACCCGCACCCTCTTCGCCGCCGGCGCCAATCTCGTGCGACGCGCCAGTAGCGGTGAATCGGCGTACCCCGGACTGCGGGGTCTCATTGCGGCCTTCTACTCTTCGATCACGCAGAAAACCGAGCCGCCTATCCACCAGGCAGAAGTTTCTGCTATCGCGCAAATCCGTGATTTTATCACCAGACCATTATAATATTGGCCTAAGATAAAACGATCTCAGGGCCATAGCTTCCCGCCCAGCATCAGAATCAGCAAGGTGGCTTCACCGATACTCTTTTAGAAATTCGATCAGGGCTTTTCGTTCTTTGCTGTCCGCAATGCCCTCGAATTTCATCATGGTACCAGGAGCGAATTTTGCCGGATTTTCCAAAAACTGCGAGAGGCGTTCCTCCGACCAGGCACCGCCGAGTTTGCTCAGCGCCGGCGAATAATTGTAGCGCCGTTCCGAGGCCACCGACCGCCCAAGGACGCTGTGGAGGCTGGGTGCAACCGTCGGCATTCCCTCAACCGGCTCGTGACATTGGATACAATGGCCGTAAAGTCGTTGACCGGTGTTTTCCCGCAAAGTTTTCGTCAGGACGATCAGCACCCCGGTGTCATCCCACAGGACAATTCGGCCATCCTTGCCCTGTGCAAGTGCCCGGAGGCGATGCTCGATGCGTATCGGTTCCACATAGACCACGCGATCACCATCCAGACGAACCCGGTACAAACTCTGCAGCCGTAGCGAGCCCACCAGCAGATCGCCCTCCCATTCCCCAAACATCTTCGGTCCGAGTTCGATGATATCGGAAATAGCCACGGAAGGGACAAAGGCATGCACCGGCTTCTGATACTGCCCGGTATCCTCCGGAGCCAGAACCGGCCAATAAGTATGCCCATAGTCGGTGCCATACGTTTGGAACGGCCAGCCATAATTGGTCCCTTGGTGCAGGAGATTGATTTCATCACCTCCCTGCGGACCGTGCTCGGTTTCCCAAATCCGGCCTTTGCGATCCACCGTCAATCCCTGGGGATTCCGGTGACCGCTGGTGAAGTGTTCGTGACCTCCCTTCCCATCCAGCATCACGGTCTTCCCGTAATCCGAATTCTCCGCTTGTGCCAGCGGCGGGACACCGGACCGGCCGTCAAATCCGTGGTCACCGATGGTGACCAGCAGTTTCCCTTCGGGGGTGAAGGCGAGACGGCCACCCGTTTCGATATCATCAAACGCCGGCCCATAGGCCAAACCCGGCTGCGAATCAAAAATCGTCGTCCACCCCACGGAGGCCGCGCTCGCCGGCAACACGGCCATGGACACACTCATATGAAAGGCTTTCTCTTGCCGATTCCAACTCTGATGAGCCACATAAATCCGTGCCGGGGTAGACGAAGTGTCCACGGCCAAGCCCATGACCCGCAGGCGCAGTTTTTTCTGGTATTCGGGTTGATCGGCCAACATGGCCGCTCGATCCATGGGTGCGGGTAATGACAGCCGGGTGGACTTGAGCGGAAGCGGACCTTCGCTCCATTCCAATCGGTAGAATTCCCCGCTACCGGTGACGAGAAGGAATCCCTCGCCGTACTTGACGATAGCGCCACCGTCGCTGGTTACTGGTGCCACCAATCCGCGACAGTAGGTCACCACAACGGAATTGAGGGACGTCCACAGGGTTTTATTCTGTTCCACCGGAGCGCGGAGATTGGGCACGATTGCCAGCGTCGCAGCCCCGATGAGTGCCAACAGGACAAACAAGCCATGCCGCCGAAGAAAATACGGGAAGACCGCCAGGGTAATTCCAAGACCTGCCGAACCAAGAATAATCCAACGGGAAGGACTTTCCCGGCAGGTATACAGGAAAAAGGCCCCGGTTCCGAAACAAACCAAGCTCGCGATGCACGTCGGCAAAAAACGAATCGATTGGGGTCCCTGAACCTTCAGGAATAGTGAAAAGACCAGAGAGGCCACACCGAGCACAAGCCCTTCCACCAACTTCTCCGTCGGAAGATGCAAGAGTGGCTGCCCAAATCGGAGTTGCAGGGGCACGACCACCACCAAAACAACACTGGCAACATGCCAAAGGGGCCAGAAAAGCATGCTGGGGATTTCCAAATTTAAGCGCCGCATAGATTGAAGACACCAAGTGATTCAAAATTTGCAATCTTCTGTTGAATTACCTCTACAAGGCTTCGCCTGAAGCTATGTTTTGTGGCCATCAACACCGCCGGTCAGAAATTTTTCAGAGAATTGCCCCCCAAACAAATTGCCCCGCTGAAGGCAGCAAACTTGGCCCCCGGTACCATCCCAACGTCGATTACCCGTATGGAAAAACCAAGTGCAAGTGTCGCTGAGAATCATCGCCCCGTTCCGATCCTCACTTATCATTCCCTCGACGACTCCGGTTCGGTGACATCAGTGGCTCCCGCCGATTTCGTACAACACATGCGCTCGCTCGCTCGCCGCGGTTTCACCGGTATCAGTCTGTCCGAACTGCTCGATGCTTGGGAAAATAAAACAACGCTGCCGGCCCGTCCCGTGGTCCTCACCTTCGACGATGGTTTCGCCAACCTTCTCCCTCACGCCGCGCCCTTGCTCAGTGAACTGAAATTTCGCGCCACGCTCTTTGTCGTCAGTGGACGATGCGGCCAGACGAACGACTGGCCCGATCAAGCCCCGAGCATCCCCCGCCTGCCCCTGCTCACTTGGGATGAACTCGCGCAACTCGCCCCTCTTGGCTGGGAAATTGGCGCTCACACCGTCACCCACCGGCCTCTCACTTCCTTATCGGCCGACGAAGCGCGACGCGAAATTCTGGAATCAAAAACCACCATCGAGCAAAAACTCAGCCGGGCCGTGACCACCTTCGCCTATCCTTTCGGCCTGATGAATGCGGCGAGTCGCGATTGCGTGCGGGAAAATTTCCGCGCGGGCTGCAGTGTCGAATTCGGCACTGCCGCACCGCCACATGATCGCTCAGCCTTGCCGCGTTTGGATGTTTATTATCTGCGCTCTCCGGCAATTTTCAATTGGTTCGGCACCTCAGCCGGCGGAGCTTATCTCGTCCTGCGCGGCGCGGGCCGCCTCCTCAAAACCCGCTTACAAGGCGCGCCGCAATGAACCACGTTTCGCCCAGTCCCGTTTTCGTCGAGTACTGCTGTCCGCGCTGCAAAGGTCCGCTGGTCGCACTGCCAGAAAAATTCACCTGCACCGCCTGCGCCGAATCTTTTCCCATCGTTCTCGGCATTCCGGATTTTCGCG
>JANYCF010000004.1 GCA_025360455.1 Opitutaceae bacterium
ACCGCGTGCCCGCGTTCGCGCCCCTTTGCGGCCGCGACGCCGAGCAATTTGATGGCAAACCCTGCCGCCGGCGTGCATATCCGGCTCGTCAGGGACGACTCGCCCCACCCTTCCGTCTCCGCTCAGGAATAATCCCGCCGGCCTTCGAGTGCGCTCTTGAGCGTCACGCCGTCAGCGTACAGTACACCGCCGCCACTCGGCAAACCGAAGCCGATGCGCGTAATCTTCACGCCGCTCTTGGGCAGTCGCTCCACTAAATAATGACAAGTCGCTTCGCCTTCCACGTCATTGGAGAGAGCGAGCACAAGTTCAGTAATCTCACCGGTCTCCACCCGCTGAAGCAAAGAAGCCAGATTCAGATCTTCCGGCGCCACTCCGCGAATCGGCGATAACTTCCCATGCAAAACATGATAGCGCCCGCGGTGGGCGCTGGAGCGCTCAATCGCGGCGAGATCCGGGACATTTTCCACCACACACACTTGACCGGTGGCGCGCCGCTCATCGGCGCAAATCGGGCACTCCTCCTGTTCAGCCAGATTCCCGCAGACTTGACAGCGCCGCACCGTTTGCGCCGCCGCCTGCATGGCTGCCACGAGTTCAGGGAGTCGCGCCGGTTTCTCCACGAGCAAGTGCAACGCGATACGCTCCGCCGACCGGTAGCCAATCCCCGGCAGCTGCTTCAGCTGCTTCTGCAATTGTTCGAGCGCGGGAGTCATGTGATTTTCGATTTCCGATTGGCGATTTTGGATTGGTCAAACCACGTGGCCACAAGCGCGCAATCGAAAATCGGGAATCAAAAATCCGAAATATCAGAACATCCCCGGCATCTGGAAACCGGAGGAGATGCGCTGCATCTCGGAGTCGTTCAATTCCTTTGCCTTCGTGGCGGCTTCTTGCACAGCGTTGAGAATCGTCTCTTCGAGAAGCTTCTTGTCCTCCTTAAGGAATTCCGGATCGAGATTCAGTGCGAGAAATTTGCCCGCGCCATTGATCTTGATCTTCACTGCGCCGCCGCCGCTGGTGACGTCGATTTCGCGTGTCGCGAGTGATGTTTGCATCAACTCGATCTGCTTCTGCATTTTCTGGGCTTGTTTAAGGAGGGTGCCTACGCCGGCCATGGTTTGAGTGGGTTAAAGTTGAGGGGGATTGACGAAAGATAATGAAGACCGCCCCACCCAATCCCGTTCAAGCCATAAGTTCAATCCGGCACAGAATTTCCAAAGAGAAACCATACATGACCAGCCTAACATTAGTGGCCCATCAGTGTGGCTTAGTGGGTAAGCCCGCTCATCTTTTATGCCCCAAGGATTTCCCCGAAACCCGCCTGATAATCCGCATACTGCGGCCGCCAGCCCAAGATGCTCTGGATTTTCCCGCTGGCAATCACTCGGTCCGGCATCGGCTCGCCGCCCCGGCGTGTACCCGGCACACCGTCAAACACCGGCATCGGCCGCTGCAAACGCTCCGCCAGCCAGCGCACCACTGCTTCCCGCGCTGCCGGTGCCGTGTCCGCTACATTAAAAATCTGACGGCCAATCGCCTCCGGCGCCATGAGGCACGCCAGCATCGCCGACACGATATCATCGCGATGGATTAAATTCAGTCGATGCGCCCCGCTGCCTCCGAGCTCGGTGACACCCTCGCGTAATTGATTGAGCAAATGATGTCGCCCCGGGCCATAGATGCCGGCCAAGCGCAAAATAAACCAGCGCGCGCAGGCCGAAGCCGCCACCTTTTCCAACAAAATTTCGGACTCGCGAATTACTTTCCCATTGGGCGTTGCCCCTTCAGCCAAGGCAGTTTCGTCCACCACCGCTCCCCCGCCCTGCGGATACACCGCCGTGCTGCTCGTGTAGAGCATTGTCCCGATGGGCGTGCCCCCTTTCGCCGCCCATGTGATGATCGAAGCCATGCCTTCCAGATACGATTTTCGATAGCCATCGGGTCCACCGCCGGAGCTGACACAGTTCACCACAAAATCCGCGCCACGCTCGATCTGCCCGTGCCATTCGTTCGCCGACAACTCCGCCACCACAACTTTCGCCAACCCCAAAGCACGCAGCGTCACCGCTTTTTCCGGATTACGAGTGAGCACCTCGACGTGCGCGCCCGCCACTACCGCCGCCCGCGCCACCGCCGAGCCGACATAGCCGCAGCCAAAGATAACGAGTCGTTTGCCGTGAAGTGATCCCATGCGAGGACACGACTAAAGAACCCGCAGAGGTTTGAAACCACGAAACACACCAAACACACGAAAGGGAATTCGATCAAAGGCGGCTCGTCGCATCTGAGGATTCAGATTTTCGTGTGTTTGGTGTGTTTCGTGGTGACTCAATGCCTTTAAGATCGGTGCCCAAGTGCGGTAATCAGCATTTCCTACCAGCCACATTCGTCCATTCCCCGAAGCCCAGCAAAGCCATTTGTCTTTAAGGCTTTGCGTGAAAATGCGCATTGCCTAGCTACCCACACTTAGGTTTGCTTTCGCCGGGCCTGAAAATGGCCCGATAGTGGTCAGCTTGCGAACACCCCATACCCCGAACGCCGCCCAGACAGGACCGGAAGCGACGCGGCGAAGCTTTGCTCGAATGAACGAGAAACATCATCACCCCTTAGTTGAAATCGCCGGTGCCGAATATCAGACATCTATGCGCCTTTGCTGGATCATCTGCGGCAGAAGACCAAATCATCGGAGTACATTCGACTAAATCCTGACTATTTACTGTCGAAATTTGCTTTAGCGCCCGAACGTCGAGCATCCAATCAATGGACCTGTCAATCCACCCCATCTCAATCCATGACTATGCGGCAATCCAAATTCGCTTGGGAGCTAAAGTCATCAACCAAGAAGGCCGATATTGGCGCCAAGTACGACCTCTCTTTTATCGCCCCCTGCTTCCTGTTGAAAACCTGAGTCCGCCTGAAAACACATCCGGAATAACTTGGCCGAATTGCTGCCAATATGTCACGGCGGACCAAGCGATGGCCAACTCGACCATGAACTTTATCATGCTCGATAACTTGGCGTGTTACTCGCTCGAGAGTCTAACCCATAAACGCCGGCAGATGATCACCCGAGCAGCCCAACAATTCCAAGTCCGCCGACTGCAAGATCCCCAGGAATTAAAGGATCAAGGGCACCGGGTATACCAATCCTTTCAACAACGTACCGGGTATACATATAAAACAGAACGCGCCACGAAGACCGGCTTTGACCAGTGGGTCGACCAACTGTTCTCGAATTCCAAAACCATTATACTCGGCGGATTTGGCTCCCAGGGCTTGGCGGCAATCTCCAACTCCTATTGGGTCAATCATACGTTGGTGTACTCAACCTTAATTTGTGAAACCGAAGCGCTGAAGAAAAATTTAGGGGAACTCATGTTTCATGAAATTCGGCATCTGGTCGCTCACCAACCAGGCCTCCACGAAATTTTCGTCCGCAGTTACCAAGGCAACAATTCGCTCGATAAATATTATCTGCTTCGCGGATGCCAGCTCGTGAGAAAACCGGCACGGCTAGAAATCTCTTCCGCCATGCTCGCCATGATTCGCACGCTTACGCCCCAAAAATACCGGCAGCTTCGCGGAGATGACTAAGCGCTGATCGAACCTGCGCTCACAGGACCAAGCAACCCTCGCATAAACTCACTCGCCGTTACGCTATCAATCCTTTGACCACCACCGCACCTGAAGTCCGTCTTACCCTCGAGTGGGATCAGTTGCTAGAGCGCAGTCCGTTAGGCCATTTTCAACAAACCAGCCGCTGGGCCCGGGTCAAAGCGCTGGACGGCTGGCAGGCTCTCCGCATTTTTCTGAAACCCGATCAGGTGAACGAGGGCGGCTTGCAGCTCCTTTGGAAAGACAGCCGCTTCGGTCGCATCGGCTATGTGAGCAAAGGCCCGGTCCTGCCGAATGAAAACCAAGTGACGATCAACCTGATGCTGCACCAACTCAGGGCCACCGCCGACGCCTTGGGCTTGCGTGCGCTCATCGTGCAACCGCCCGATGCCAGCCGCATCACGAACGATGATTTAAGCCGACACCAATTCGATTCAAACCCCGTGCCGAATGTGATCCAGGCTACAGCCACCATCAATGTCAGCCTGGGGCAAAGCGCCAACGAAAGCAAAATGCACAGCAAGACCCGGCAACAATTTCGCGCCGCTATTAAACGCGGCGTAGTGATCAGACTGGGCCAGCGGACCGATCTGCCGGTTTTTTTCTCATTGATGAGCGAGAGTTGCCGCCGACAAAACACGCAACCAAATCCATCCCGGCTGGAATCTCTTGAAGCCCTTTGGGACGCCTTTGCTCCCCATATCCTGCTCGGGTTTGCCTCCGCCGAAGGTGAAGACATCGCCGGCCTCCTCATGATTGCGCATGGTCCCCGCCTCACCTTTTGGAAGAAAGGATGGAATTCACAAGGTGCCCAACTGTATGCCAACTGCCTCTTGATGGTAGAAGCCATGACCTGGGCCAGGGAACGTGGTTTCAGCACTGTAGACTTTGCCGGACTAGATTCCGAAATCGCCGAAACCATTCTCGCCGGCCGCACGCTGACCGAGGAACAACTGCGGAGCAGGGACAATTTCAATCTCCGCCTCGGCGCAGAGCCGCATAAGTTACCCAAGGCCCAACTGCTGATCATCAATCCGATTTTCCGCGTCGTGCTGCAAACACTGCGCCGGTGCCCGCCCTTGGACAATCTCCTCATGAAACGCCTCGGTGCAGGTTAGTCTTGAAGACGCCAGAAAACCTTCAGAAGGCTAGCGCATTCATCCCGTTAAAATAAATTTCTACTCCCAAAATGCATGCGCTGAAAGGTGGAACCCGGCCTCTGGACGGGTTGTTTGGCACGCGGAGTAAAACCTAGTTCAATTTCATGGATGCGGCTGTGCGCTACCCGTGCTTAAGACTCACTTTAACTGAAGCCGCAAAATCCGAACCCCCTCTCGTGTCCCGGTCGTTTTTCTCTCTCCGTCTCATTGAACAATGAAACCCTTCACCGATCCAAAGGTATCCCGTCTTTTCTCCGCCTACCCCGCGCCCGTGCGTTCAAAGTTATTAAAACTCCGCGAACTCATTTTTTCGACGGCGAAGCGCACTCCCGGAGTGGGTACGCTGGAAGAAACACTCAAGTGGGGACAACCGAGCTACCTCACGACAGAGACAAAAAGCGGCAGCACGATCCGACTCGATGCGATTCCGGCGATGCCCGGAAACTACGCGCTCTACGTCAACTGTCAGACCACGCTGGTGGAAACATTCAAAGAAAAATTCGGCCCGACCTTTCGCTACGAAGGAAACCGCGCCCTGATCTTTTCCGCAGCGGACAAGATTCCCGAACCAGAGTTGCGCGAGTGCATCGCCCTAGCCCTGACATACCATTCTAAGAAAAAGGGAAGCCGGGTTCCAATCGGGCGACTTATCCAATAGAATTAGCACTCCAGAAAGGAGTGCAGTGTGCATTTCTCCTAGAGGTAAAGGGGACAGCCTGCCTCCTTTTGAATTCTCAAATATTACCATGAGCGAAAAATTGCTACTGTTCCACGGATTATTAGGGATTACCATGGGCGTTGGCACCGCTTGTTTCGCAGCTTATCGAAAGCGGCTAATGACTGAGGCTCAGCAGTGGCCGAGCACCCGTGGTCGAGTTACAGCATCGGAACTATTATCGGGAAGAGGTGGCACTAGTATCATTCTTTACTATGAGTTTGCGGCTCCTGCAATGATCATAGGACGTACACCAAGGATGTCCGGGGCACAGTTCCGAACTGAAGCTGAGCAGAGGGCTTTTCTAGACCGTTTCCCGAAAGGAAGCGAAGTTGCTGTGTACTTCAATCCAACCAACCCGAAGCAAAATTGTTTGGACCGAACTGACACCAGTGGCTTTTCTGTCCTGAGAATGCTATCCATTCTTGGCTTCATCTATGGTGGAGGCAGCATTGTTGCCCAATTGTTTTCTATAGGGACCTGAATAATGGCTCAGGTCCTCAAGTGTTATAATTTATGTGCGGCATAGCAGGCATCGTTGCTCCGTTGCTGGACCAAGCGGCGCGTGAATCTGCGCTGGAGCGGATGATTGAGCGGCAGCGGCATCGTGGGCCGGATGATCGGGGAGTCGTCTCGCACGCGAGCGCTTCCATCGGCATGGCGCGGCTGGCTATCATTGATCCGGCGCATGGGCATCAGCCAATGACTTCGCCGGACGGACGCTTCCATCTGGTTTTCAACGGCGCGATCTACAATCACCGCGAACTGCGCGCGACACTGCAGCAGCACTGGAACTTTCGCACACACTGCGATACCGAAGTGTTGCTCGCCGCGTTTGTTCGCCATGGTCCGGATTGTCTCGGTCAGCTGCGCGGGATGTTCAGCTTCGCCGTCTGGGACACGCAGGAACAAACGCTCTTCGCCGCCCGTGACGGTCTTGGCATCAAGCCGCTCTACTACGCGCGACGGCCAGATCGCAGCTTGGTCTTCGCGTCGGAGCTGAACACCCTGCTGGCGAGCGGACTCGTCGAGCGAGAAATTGATGCGGCGTCGGTCGGCGAATACCTCGCGTGGTTCAGCGTGCCGGCACCACGCACGCTCTATCGCGGCATTGTGGCTCTTCCGCCGGGTCACTCACTGCAACTGGATCGCGAGGGACGCCTGTCCACCCAAGCGTGGTGGAGTTTGCCCGCCCATCGTCAGCCCGACCGCGTCGCCCGCAATTACTCGGAGTTTGTTCACGGTCTCCGGGCACAACTCGACGATACCATCCGCGCCCATTGTGTGGCCGATGTGCCGGTGGGCGCATTTCTCTCGGGCGGGATGGACTCCACCGCCGTCGCCGGATTAATGGTCCGCAGCGGAGCGAGTCATCTGAAAACTTTCTCGATTGGTTTCGAGGAAACCGGCTATGCCGAACAGGCCAGCGCCCGTGAGGCGGCCAAGTTTCTCGGGACGGAACATCACGAAGAAATTCTCACTGGCGCACGCGTCGCCGCCGATCTGCCAAAAATCCTCGCCGCTTTCGATCAGCCCACGGGCGACGGCATCAACACCTGGTATGCGAGCCAACTCGCCCGCAACGGTGGCGTGAAAGTGGCGCTCTCCGGTTTGGGCGGAGATGAACATTTCGGCAGCTATCCTAGCTTTCGCGATCTACCAAGATTGCAACGGTTACTCCCGTGGTGGCGCCGATTGCCCACCGGTACACGGCAATGGATCATCGCAAAACTCCGCGCCCAACCGCAGGCCCGGGCCCGGAAGCTCGCCGACTTTCTCGCCCATGCGCGCGACCTGCATGAACTCGCCTCGCTGCAACGCCGTGTTTTGCCCGAGGTTTCGCGCCAAGCGTTGCTGGCCCCGGAAGCACGAAGCCTCGCCGCGCGGCTCGGCCCGCACCATCCGATGCTGGAGGATTTCGCCTTCGATCTCACCGGCGCCGACGATTTCCAAATCGTGAGCGCGTGGGAACTGCGCACCTACATGGCCAACGTGCTCCTGCGCGACAGCGATGTCATGAGCATGGCGCACTCCCTCGAATTGCGTGTGCCCTTCGTCGACACCCGTTTGCTTGAATGGCTCTGGCCGCAGCCCGACTATTTCAAACGCGACCCTCGCCTCCCGAAACGCGCTCTCGCCGACGCCGTGGCGGACGTTGTGCCCGCTTCGATCCGGCAGCGCCGCAAACAAGGCTTCACTTTGCCGTTCCCGCTCTGGATGCGAAAAGAGCTGCGGCCGTTTCTTGAAGAAACGTTTTCAGCGTCGTCGCTGAATCGTTGTCCGTGGCTGGATGCGAACGCGGTCAGTTCGCTGTGGACAGACTTCCAAAAGGGAAATGACAACCGGGCCTGGTCGCGCGTGTGGACCGTCGCGATGCTCGTGGCTTTTGCGAACCGAAAGAACGAATGAGTCCGGAACTACGTTTTGAAAGTGAAGCCATCAGTGTAGGAGCCTGCTTGCA
>JANYCF010000008.1 GCA_025360455.1 Opitutaceae bacterium
AACAGATTGCCCGCCGTCATCAGATTGGGCCAAAAATATATCCGGCTGGCTTGATTTATGTGATAAGGATGGTCGCGTTGGACGGGATCAGACATGAAACGGGTTTATTTGGTGAGACTTTCGAGATATTTCCAGAACTTACTATGCTGCTCCACCAGCTGCTGTTCAGAGACCGGAAGTTTTAACCGGAAGAGGGCATCTTCCAGTGAATCTTTGTGTAAGATATAGTGGGTGTGAAGTTTATCGTCCGTTACCGTGAAATAAAAACGGAATTCTCCTGCTCGTAACCGATAAAAATTCATCCCATTGCGGTTGAATTTTCCCAAGGGTTCACGGGGATGCTCCAGATCGGCCAAGGTGATTTGGCTGATCGGTTCGATGGCCGTCATCTGAGCGAGCTTATCGAGCCGGTTGAGCTCGCGCATGCTTTGTTCTGAGAAAGTGACTTGATACATGGCTAGAAGGTAGAATCGAAACCAACACTGCGCTAACGAACTCCGCGCTGTCAGCAACGTTTATCACCGACCCAGAGGGCCATGATAAATGTAACAATCGAGCCGCTAACTTGCAATGGGTCCGAGGTCCCCGAAACTTGTTTCCGTTTGATTGACTGTAGGAGGGGCTTTACGCCCCGATGGCTCGGCGTACCGTTCGCTAAAACAAAGAATCGCGGCGTAAAGCCGCTCCGACAGTTTTCTACAGCGGTTCCGAGGATTTTAACCAAGCTTTTTGCCAAAAGCCGGATCGATCTTGATCAAAGCTGCGGCGAAAAATGACGGAAGCGTCGCCACGCAGACCCAAATGAAGAAATTCACGTAGCCAACCTGCTCTTGAATCTTCCCGGCCTCCATACCGGGTAGCATGATACCGAGCGCCATGAAACCGGTACAAATCGCGTAGTGCGCGGTTTTATGTTCACCTTGGGCGATCATCATCATGTACACCATGTAGGCGGTGAATCCGAAACCATAGCCAAATTGCTCCACAGCCAAGGCCGAGCTAATGATGATCAGGCTTACAGGCTGCGCCAAAGCCAACAGCAGAAAGATGGCAATCGGCAGGTGCATGACCACGAGCATCGGCCAAAGCATTCGGCGAAGTCCATGGCGGGAGATTAAATACCCCCCGAACAAGCCTCCGGTGAGCAAGGCGATGACGCCAACAATGCCATAGCTGATGCCCAGTTGTTCATTAGAGAGGCCCAAACCGCCCTTGATGCGTGGATCCAGGAGAAACGGCTCCACCAGTTTCAGTGCCAATGCTTCCGCTAGTCGGTAGAGCAGTAAGAAGGTTACAGCGCTTCCGATCCCGGGTTTGGCAAAAAAGGAGCGAAAAGCCTCCCAAAAATCCGTAGTACCGGATCGCGTAGTTCTTACTCCGCCATCAGCAACGAGCTGCGGCAAGCTTCGCAAATGATAAATCCCGGCCAATAAAAACAAACCGGCGAGGAAAAGGAAAATCCAGCTCCAGGCCTGTGTGGCATGGCCGGTGATTCCCAGTAACCTGCCCGCCAACCACACCAGCCCTCCTTTGCCAGCTATCATCGCCAACCGGAAACAAGTGCTGCGTACCCCGACGAAGGCCGCTTGGTGATGCGGTGGCAATGCCAGCAGATAAAAACCATCAGCCGCGATATCGTGCGTGGCCGAGCTGAAGGCGATTAACCAGAGGATCGCGAGGACGTAACGAAAAAAATCCGGCGCCGGCAAAGTCAGCGCTACCAGAGCAAAGGCGATACTGATCACGAATTGCAGGCTGACAATCCACCAGCGCTTTTTCCCGAACATTTCCACGAGCGGAGACCAGAGCGGTTTGATGACCCACGGCAGATATGGCATGCTCGTGTAGAAGGCGATATCCGCGTTCGATACGTTCAGGTTCTTGAACATCACGACCGACAAACTGGTCATCACCACGTTGGGAATACCTTGGCAAAAATAGAGCGAGGGCACCCAGCGCCAGGCACGACGCGATTCAGGAGCGGAGATTTCCGGGGGCATACCGTTTAAATATGGCGGGCAGGTAGCCGGTGCAACGGCAGAGAACACGTGGCAGGAAATGGTGTATTGTAAGACAAAAAATAGGTCTGCGCCGTTCTTGATCAACCTTGCAAGACGAGAGGTGAAGAATAGCCTGATTGTTGCCCCTAGGATAAATGAACCTCTGCATCGTTTCTTCCGCGAAAAAATACGCCTCACCCATCGCCATGAAGCATCAGTCTGGCTGGTTGAGTGTGTGGCTCATGATGATTTGGCTTGCTTACCCGGTGTGGATATTCGCCGAGGGAGTAAGCGATGGCGCGATCTCGGCCGTGGCCATTACCGAACCGGTCCAGATCTGGAATATGTCGACCGAGGAAAGATCGCAGACGCACCCGCTGCATATTGCAGGGAGAGTGAGCTATTATGATCCGGGTTTTAGAATGTTATGGCTAGAGTGTAGTAACGGCGGAAATTACATCCAGCTCGGAGCCACCGCCCCGGCAATTCGCACCGGGCAATATGTGACGATCGACGGCAAAATTACCCCGAAAAATGGATTAAACGCAGAAGAAGTAACGGTGCGGGTGATCGCAGAAAAAGCCCCCGTTACCCCGCTCAACACGAAAGGCCGGATCAACGATTTTGATACGCTCCATGCCCGCATCGTCACCGTCGAAGGCTACGTTGATAGCCAGCAGTACGTCGATGCCCAGCATATCCGCTTAATTCTGATCGTCGAAAACCGCCCGGTGATTTGTTGGATCCATCCGGACGAACCTGATCACGTACCGAACTGGCAGGGCAATTTCGTCCGGGCCACCGGGCTCTACTCCCGTAAGTTTGATCCCACGCAAACGAGTGCGAGCATCGAACTCTGGCTTGGTCGGCAGGATGGATTTCAGGTGATCGATGCTTTGCAAAACAGCGCGCAATTCACCCGGGCCGTCACCCGCGTTGAAGAACTCTACCATCTCCCTCTTGGTTCGGAAGTGCTGATCCGCGGGCGAATCGAGAAACATCTTATTGGACAAGCGATGTCTGTGCGTGATGCAACCGGGCAGGTGGAAATTCTTTCCACGCAACAGCAACGTTTACCCATCGGCTCCGAGGTCGAAGCGGTCGGCCGGCTGAATCGTTTCAGTGGAAAGTGGGTGATTGATGCCGCGCTTTATCGGCCGGTTCTAGCAGAGGCCGCAGGAACCAAAGCCGTGTTACCGGCCGCCGATGGCGTCTTAAGAACCGTGGCGCAAATTCGGGCGCTCGGGACCGAGGAAGCGGCACAAGCTCGATCGGTGGAAGTCATCGGTATGGTTATCTGGTCACTGTCAGAATCGCCGTTTCTCTATTTGCAGGATTTAACCGGTGGCGTCCGGGTGTATTTTGATCAGGCAAAAACCGGAGAGATTAGGTATGGAAAATATTTGAAAATCAAAGGGGTGACTCGGGCTGGCCGGGTGGCGCCGGAAGTGGAATTGCGCGACTTCACCGATTTGGGCTCGATGAGTCATCCTCCCGCCAAGCCCATCACGTTGGAACAAGCGCAGTCCGGCAAAGAAGAAGGCGAATGGGTGGAGTTGCGCGGCTTTATTCAAGGGACGGTATCCGAAGGAGACTGGCGCTGGATTCAGGTCACGACTCCGGCAGGCGACTTCACCGGATTGCTGCAGAATCCCGTGAGTTTTGTGGCGAATCCCGGTTCACTTATTCGCGTCCACGGCGTGTGCGACACGACCGTGGCGCCCGATGGTAATACGAAAGGCATCACTCTGCGGGTTCCTTTCATTCACGATATAATGATCGAAGAAGATGCTCGCGCCGACTATTTTGCGCTGCCGCATCGCCCGCTGAGAGATTTGGCGCAGCTCAGTACCAGTCAGGAGATGTTGCGCGTGCGGGTGACGGGCACCGTGCAATATGCGATCCCGGGCCGGTTGATTTATTTGGAGGAAGACCAGCAAGGCGTGCTGTTGCTCACGCGCAATAATGAGGTCTTGCAAGCAGGCGATCGGATTGAAGCCGTGGGTATTTTGGGCCGGGAAGGCGCGCGGATTATTTTGCGGGAAACCGTGTTTCACAAAATGAGCACCGGCATTGCCCCGGCTCCGCTTAAAATCGACGCCGCCAAGGAACTGGTACCTGCGGCAGACTCACGTCTCGTCACATTACGCGGCACGCTGATCGATCAGGTGGCGTTCAATCACGTCGGGCAGCAGCGCTTGACCCTGCAACAAGGCAACACGTTGTTTGAAGCCACGCTGGATCGTACCGCTGGCGCACCGCCCTTGGAAAAACTCCTCGGTTCCGGTTTGGAAGTAACCGGGATTTATCAGTTGAAATTCGACGATACGCGACATGCCAGCGGATTCCAACTGCAACTGCGTTCCCTGGCTGACGTCGTGGTTTTCCAACCACCCAAATTATGGACGGTGCAACGTGCACTGATCGCCGCCGCCCTTCTCGCCGGCTGTTTGGTGCTCGGGTTGACGTGGATTGGTTCGCTTCGTCGGCAGGTCCAGCAGCAGACCACGCAAATTCGCATTCAACTGGAGCATCAAGCGCGGTTGGAATCGGAGGTGCAGCGCGCCGCGCGGTTGGAATCTCTCGGCGTATTGGCGGGTGGCATCGCGCACGATTATAATAATTTGCTCACGGTCATCATGGGGAATCTCGCGCTCATGAAATTCACGCCCGAGGTGATGGCGCTCGAAGGCGGGCGGGTGGAGGAAATTGAAAAATCCGCTTTGCGGGCCCGTGATCTCACCCGGCAGCTGCTTACTTTTGCCGAAGGCGGCGAGCCGTTGTGCACGGCAGTGGATCTGGCCGGCTTGGTGCGCGAAGCTGCCGAACCTGTTCTGCGCGGAGGCAACATTCATTCCACTTACGAAGTGGAGCGTGATTTGCGGCCGGCCTACCTTGACCGCGATCAACTGATACAAGTGGTGCAGCATCTCGTCCGTAATGCCAAGGAAGCGATGCCCACCGGTGGGAACCTGCGGCTATTGCTCGCCAATGCGGAAATCCGACCAGGGTTTCATCCTCCTTTAAAGCCCGGCAGATATGTCCGACTCGCCATCATCGATACCGGCGACGGAATCGCGCCCGACGTATTACCCCGTATTTTCGATCCGTATTTCAGCACCAAGCAATCCGGTGGCGGCCTGGGTCTCGCCACCGTGTATTCGATCATCAAAAAACACCATGGGCACATTGAAGCCCAATCGAAGCGGGGACAGGGCGCTTCCTTCACCCTCTGGCTGCCGGTTGCCGACCCGTCGGCAGCGAAGCCGGAGCCTCAACCTGCGTTGGCAATTCCTGATATTTCCGCGTCAGCTTCGGGTTCGTCCGAAACCCAAGTGAAGGCTAGTCCAGCTCGGGTTTTGTTGATGGATGATGAGGAAAGCATCCGCAAACTCGGCACCATTTTGTTGCAACGCATGGGCCTCGAAGTGACCGCCGTGGCGGATGGGACCAGTGCGCTCCGGGAATTTGAAAGTGCCCGTAATTCGACCCGCCCGTTTGCCCTCCTGATTCTTGATCTTACTATAATGGGTGGCATAGGCGGTAAAGAAACGATCACGCAGATCCGCAAAATCGATACCACCATGCCGGCCATTGTTTCCAGTGGCTATTCCCGCGATCCGGTGATGGCCCAGTTCCAAGCTTACGGTTTCCAAGCCGTCATTCCCAAGCCTTACGATATAAAACGGTTCAAGGAAACGGTGCAAAGTCTGCTCCCGCCACAGGCCCGGGCTGCCTGAGCTTTAGCAAGCGAAGCTCAATAAATCACAGAATAAGACTGGCCCGCGTGGCCCGAAATTTGCTAGATTAGCCATTATGAAACGCCACCCCGCCTTTTTCATTCTCACCGCCCTTTCACTCGTTGCTGCACCGCTCGCCTTGGCGCACCCGGGACATGATGGTCATGAATTAACCTGGGATTTCAGCAGCGGCTTTTCCCATCCCCTGTTTGGGCTGGATCATTTAATCGCGATGTTGGCCGTCGGTCTTTGGGCCGCGCAACTCGGTGGGCGGGCGCGTTGGTTCGTGCCGGCGGCGTTTGTAACTGTGATGGCGCTGGCTGCCACGCTCGGTCGCAGCGGCATCGCGATATCGGGGGTGGAGCAGATGATTGCCGCCTCGGCGCTTGTGTTCGGATTGCTGATTGCCAATGCCACCCGATTGCCCGCGTGGGGAAGTATGGCATTGGTCGCGCTTTTTGCTGCCTTCCACGGTTTTGCTCACGGAACGGAAATGCCGGCCACCGCCGGATCCATAACTTATGGAGCGGGCTTTATGTTTGCTACCGCACTGATCCACGCGGCCGGAGTTGGCTTGGGCCTGCGCACCAATCGCTTTTCAGAAAAAATCACAAAAGCTGCGGGTTGGGCCATCGCGGGTTGCGGCGTGGTTTTGTTCGCCGTCTGACCGCTCACAACTTCCGCGCATCGCATGCGAGATGCGGATAATAGGCCGTGAGAATCTGGCGCAGCTCCAGCACCGTTTGCCGCAACTTGATGCTATCAGGTGCGACACACTTGATGCTCCAACCGCCTTTGCGCAGCGCACTCACGCCGAGCCATGTGCCATCGCGATGCAAAGCCGCCACCGCTTGAATCCACTCGGCCGGGCCTTCGGCGATTAGCACCGCATTGCCGAAACAGGCCGCCGGACCCGAACCGGCCAGCTCAGCCAGCGCACGCAAATCCGCGCCCGTTTGTTCGAAGCGCTCGCGCAAAATCAATTCTCCACTGAGGCGTACGTCGATTTCTAGCAGCAGCCGCTCCCACTCCCACGCTTCGCCGTGCCCCACCCGACCAGGCATTAATAGATCAGCGAAAAACATCGTCCCGCCCGTCGCCACCTCGATGTGCGTCGTCTGCCGATAACGACACCCGCGATGCGGCACCAGCGGTTCGGGCAGCACCTCAAGCCATCCACCCGCCGCGACCGTGAAATGCTGCCGGCATTCCGCCGCGCCGTCTTTCATTTTGAAAACCCGGCTCGCACTCGGAGTCGTCACGAGCAAAGCCGCTCTTTCCGCAACGGTGATGGATGATTCCAACCGGTCGCCTGAAAGAATGCCCGCCGTGGGATTGACCACCTGCACCAGCAAGGTCCGCGAGTCTTCATCCCAGTAAGGTTTGCTGATGTGGTAAGGCGCACGGAACGACTGGGCGCCCAGTACGGTTCGTCCGTCAGGGCGCGCCTCCGCGCGCAGCGCAAGTTGTCCGGAGAACTCAGCCATGGAGAAACATTCCTTGATAAACTGATTTTGGCGCGGCAGCGCCGGTAGGGACGGACCGCTGGGCCGTCCGCGATTGTCCTGACGGCGCGCCCAGCGGTCGCGCCCTACCTTTGATGGCCCTGACTATCATGCCTTGGCCTTCTGCCCGAACAACACCTCGTGCTCGATCCACGCAATCACCGCGTCGAGGTTGTGCTCACGCTTCAGATCGCAAAACAAAAACGGCCGCGTGCCCCGTTGAATCTTCGCATCTCGGTCCATCACGCCAAGATCGGCTCCCACAAGCGGCGCGAGGTCGATTTTGTTGATGATGAGCAAATCGCTAAACCGAATCGCCGGCCCGCCCTTGCGGGGAATTTTATCTCCCTCCGCCACGTCGATCACGTAGATGAAAGCGTCCACTAGTTCCGGCGAAAACGTGGCCGTGAGATTGTCGCCACCACTTTCCACGAGGAGCAGCTGAAGGTCGGCGAATTTCGTCTCAAGCGCGCGACACGCCTGCTCGTTCATGGTGGTGTCGTCGCGAATGGCGGTGTGCGGGCATCCGCCGGTTTCGACTCCCGCGATCCGCTCGGCAGACAACGCACTGTGCTGGATGAGAAATTGGGCGTCCTCGGAGCAGTAGATATCGTTCGTGACGACCGCCATCGAGTAGCGTTCGCGCAGGCGCTGACAAAGTTTGAGACAGAGCATCGTCTTGCCGGAACCAACCGGACCACCGATGCCGATACGAGGAGAGCGTTTCATGGGAAGAGGAGGAAGAAAGTAGTGAGTAGCGGGTAGTGGGTAGCGAGTAGAAATTCCGTCGGAGAGTAGGGATTGAATATGCTCACTACCCGCTACTCGCTACCCACTACTTCAAGAAATAAACATCCGACTGTTTGCCGACTCATGCCGCGCCGCCGCGATATCCAGCCACGGGTTGAACCAGCCGATTTCATCGAACGGCACCGCCTCCGCTGCCGTGATGATGGCCGGAGCTTCGCCCAGCGTTTCCGTGAGCAGCGACTGGCTCGCGTTCTGGCCCAGCCGCAGGACTTTCATCGCGGCCGAAAGCAACGAGGCGATTGTGGCGTAGGTGATACCGGATAAAACTGCGGTGAGCGGTGCGCCGAGCACGCGGCCTTCGAGCGCAGCAGAGACCGATGGCGAGTGCGGCCACGATTCCGTCGTAGCGCGTTGCAGAAATTCCTGGGCGAGGGGATGGGAGCGCAGGTTGGCCATGAGTTCGGCGCGCTGGCGTCCGATATTTTCCGCCGCGAAGCGCGCCTCCTTGGCCGTCTTGAGTGCCGAAGAAAGCCGGCAAATTTCCCCGAGCTGTTTCCAGTCGGGGGCTTCAAAAGCCCGCCAGGCATGCGCGGCCAGCGGCAGTTCCGTGTGGCGGAGCGCCGGTAGCGTCGATCGAAAAACAAACTCCCACAACGTCGCACGATCACGCACGACACCCTCCTGCACGAGTGCCTCCAACCCAAACGAGTGCGCGTAGCTGCCGGTCGGATAAAACGAATCGCCCGCTTGGAGGAGACCGAGTAGCCAGAAGGACTGAAGGGCTGAAGAGCTGAAAGGCTGAGAAGCTGTTGAGAAAGGGTTTGTCACTTGGAGTTTCGAAAGTGGCATTTTGAAATTGTAGGAGCCTGTTTACAGGCGACTCAGCGCGCCCGCCAATGGACCACATTCCGAGTCGCCTGCAAGCAAGCTCCTACAAAAGACAGGCTGATCGTGTGTTGATTCAGCCATTCAGTCCTTCAGCCTTTTCAATGCCGGTGGCTCGTTCCGAGTTCATTGGTGGATTGATCACCGCGCGCAAAACGGCCGGGCCTAAACAGCGCGGTCGTGGGAGTGAAAGATACTTTCAACCGTTCGAGCAACTGCCGCACCGCCGGCTCGTCCGCTGTCAAGAGCCGCTTCGGTTCGGCTGAGAGTTCAAGGTGCAGATTGCCAATGGCCCAGCCAATACCGGCTGCGGCCGACGGGGCGACGTCGAGGGAGATTTCCAAAACCGCTTCCGGCAATTGCCGGATAACATAGCGCGCAATACTCGTCTGCCAGACCACATCGCCATCCTTGAGCGGAGCATTCAGTTCGAACCCAAATTCCATGCCATCGTCCGCCACGCCACGCCAGATCCGCTTCGCCAGCTTCTGCCGCTCCACCTGCAAGGCCACTTCCGACAAAGTGCCGTCAGATTGGGCAATGGATCCGTAGATGAGCTGCATGGGCGGTCAGTACAGAAATGGAATCAAGGCATCGCCAAAGGCAGAGATTCGTTGGTAAATCGACGGTAGATCTTGAAGTCGCGTGCATCCGTGGTCACGAGCGTGGCTTCTGGGTGTAGCTCACTGAGCACGACCAGCGACGCATCGGCGGCATCCATGCGCTCGTACTTCACCATGAGTTCCTGAGTACGCAAAAGATGTCTCGGCCAGAGGGGATGCAGGACAAGAGCACCCTCACGTACCAAGGCCAGCAGCGCGTGAACCATTGCAGTGTTTCCGCCCAGATGATAGAGGGTTTCGCCGAGTACGATCTCCGTCGTGTGCAGGATACCGGACCGACGGCGCAAGGCACCCACACTCCACTCGTGCCATTGATCTGTCGCGTTGAACCAGCCGATCAACGGACCCGCATCCACCAGGGTCTTAACTTCCATAGCCTTCGCGGGTGGAGAGATCGCGCGGGCCGCTGAACATACCCCGATAACGCTCGGCCAGCTTGGCAAAATCCGGCGCCTCGCCAGCGACTTCCTTTTCGAGTGCCCGGCGGGCCAGAGTGGAGATTTTTTCGCCGCGTTTTTTCGCCGCGTTGCGCAGTTTCTTGTCGAGACTGCCGGGTAGTTTGACAGTGAGCGAGGTCATGGTCTTACCGTAGTCTTACCGAGTCTGTCGTCAAGCACCGGGCTTTCCCCGGGACTTTGGGCTGTCGGCACCAGACAGTTGGTTTTCGTCCAGCAGCAGTTTCATCCGGCCATGGCCAGCCGGCGCTCGCGGTCGGCCGCGTAAGCGAGACAGGCCCGGATATCGGTTTCGGTCAGATACGGAAACTCCGTGAGGATCTGCTCATGGCTCATGCCCGCAGCCAGATAGTCGAGCACATCAAAAACCGTCACCCGCAATCCCCGGATGCACGGCTTGCCGCCGCGCTTACCCGGTTCGACAGTGATGATGGAAAGGTAATCCATACGGAGAAGGTTACGTTTAACGACCGCGGCGCGGTCGGCAAGCCTGAGGAAGGACCGGTTCCGGGCAGCCAATCTTCCCGCCACGGCCATATTCCAGGGGGGTTGAACCGCTGATCTTCGGTCATCCGCACTCATTCCCAGATCCGGCGACATTGATTAGCGTCGATTAACCACAAACGCCGATCGCTGCTCTCAGAGGGAATCGGCTAAAATCGATCCTTGAGGACCGTTCGCTGATCGCCAAAGTCAGGTGTCATGCCAACGGTCATCTTCCTCTTCGGCTGGCGGTTCTTCTTTTACTCGGACGAAGGCAATGAACCCATGCATATTCATTGTGAGAAAGGCGAGAAGGAGCCAAAGTTCTGCTAAACCCACGCCATCACCACGGACTTCGCCTATCGCATGACTGCGCGCGATATGAAGGAAGTTAAAAAAGTCATCGGCCTGTATTTCGACGAAATCGATCACGCCTGGAAACAGCTTCAAAAAAAGAAAAGGCCAACCCCATGAAACACAAAATCGAATCCCTTTCCTTCAGCGGCAGCCATCTGAAACTCCGGATCGACGGGACTGATTACCGGATCGCGCTGCCGGTGATTTCCGCCAAGCTCGCCGGTGCCACCAAAGTAGAGCGCGCCACCTTTCGCGTGTCGCCGGCCGGATTCGGCATTCATTGGCCTCTGCTCGACGAGGATCTTACGACGGATGGATTATCCGCGCCGCTTCGCGCAGTGAGCCGTTGAAAGATCGGCTTAAGATCGCTCCAACGGACCGGAGCGAGCATTCGTGCGTGACCAACCCGTAGAGTAGGCAGGAGCGGTCCGACTCACCTCGGCCCGCTCCTGCCTATTCTACGGTTCATTTGAGAAGGTGCAAAGGATCGGGTTTCAATTGTCATATTTTATATCTTCACTTGATTGAAGCTCGACGAAATTTTCCGACATGCTGGCTCGCGGCTCGGTCACTACCCAGGGCGAAAACCAAAAGAATCATGGACGTCACGATGCCGAGGCCAGAATTCTGCGCAAGCGATTACCTCCTGAAGGGAGTCTTCATACCCGTGGGAGAATCAATTCCCTGAGTCGGAGTCAGGCGATGGAATGATGCTCTGTTTGCTGATCGGCCGAAGCCAGTTCGCGCGCCAGCCGGCAGGGTACGATCGGAAGTGATGAGTGACATTTTTCAGGCTATGTCGTGGAACCAAACAACCCAAAGGGAAGAGATCATTCGATTCGTCATACTGGCGCAAAGCGACCGGTATTCGTTCACCGAACTGGGCCTACCGTTCGGACTCAGCCGCAAGACCGGTTACAAACATCTGGCGTGGTACGGGCGTTGTGGGCGCGGCTAGACCGATAGCTCACGGTTCGCGGATGACGAGGGTGCGGTTGATGGCTTCGGGGCGGATTTCCTGACGTTGACCGGAGGGCCAGCGGATCACGATTTTGCGGACGCGGGCATCATCGCCCAGACCGAAAGTCAGAGTGGATTCCGATTGCGCCATGAATCCCATTGCCGGCGCCACTGTCTGCGCGAGGACGCGGCGTGGCGTGTGTACCTCAACGCGCGCGCCACCCGCTTCCGGCTGGCTCCGGGTGGCGATGAGTTTGACGCGAAGCCACGGCAGGGCGAGGCGTTGGTCGTTGCGCAAGAGGATGGGCGGGCCGTCGTGCTGGGCGATCACCACGTCAAGATCGCCGTCGCCGTCAAAGTCGGCGATCGCGACACCGCGCGCGGTGAGGGGTTGCGCCCAAGTGTTCCCTTCCATTCCGGCTACCGGGGTGGCGATCCAACCTTGGGCGCTTTTCCACAGGAGCTCCGGCTTGGCTTGATACTCGCGCCCTTGCTCAAATTTGTTGATGTCCGGCTCGGCCAGGCCTTGGCCGGAAAAAATTTCGAAACGTCCGTCCAAGTTAAAGTCGCCTGGAGCGAGCGCGAATTTGGCGGGCAAAAACAGAGGCGCATCCACCGGCTCGCTGCGGGCGAGTCCACCGGCCGCTTGCAGCGCGGCGAGGCGTGCGTCGGTGTCGGCGGCTTGCGCGAAAGGTAAGGCGCTGGCCGAGGCGAATCCGGCCGAGGTGCCTTCATGGCGATCATCCCGGCCGGCGGACCATTGACGGAAAGTGCCGTCGCCTTGATTCAGGAAGAGGGCGGTTTCATTCGTGTGATAGGAAAACAGCAGGTCAAGTTTGCCGTCGCCGTTGGCATCCACCGGCACGATCGCCAGCGGTTTGGCGACAGGGAGTTCGGTTTGCGGATCGATGTCGTGCAATCCTGCGGAACCGGCCACCAGTGCGAACCGACCCTCGCCGAGGTTGCGATACACGGAGGGGAATTCGCTCACGAATCCCGTGGGCGTACCGTACGAGCGGCCGACCTTCGCCACGGTAAACGCGAGACTGAGCCCCACGTCCTGCGGCCAACGGGCATAATGCGCGACCACGAGATCGAGCCGGCCATCATTATCGTAATCGATCCACGTGGCACCGGTGCTCCACGTGTTTTCATCTCCGCCCACGTTGGCCGTGTCCGTCACGTCTTCGAAGCGGCCATCACCGCGATTGTGGAAGAGATGATTCGTGCCGACGCACGTCACGAAAATATCCGGCCGGCCATCGTTATCATAGTCACCAATTGCCACCGCCATGCCTTGCAGCTCCACGTTCAGATCGGCCCGTGCGGTGGTGTCGCTGAAGTGTCCGTGACCGTCGTTGAGCAACAGCGTGAGGCTGCCGCGGCTCATGCGTTTTGCCATCGCTTCCTCCCACGGCCAAGGGGCGCCGTTGACGAAGAGCAAATCGGGGGCGCCGTCGCCGTTGTAATCGAGTACGGCAACTGCACTCCCGAGTGTGGTGGGAGAGTCCGCGCTGGGGATGATAGGCGGTCGTTGGAGTCCGGCTTCTTCGGTGATGGCGGTGAAGCGTGCCGCTGGTGCGACCTGGCCGGCTCCGGCGGGAAAGAGCCACGCAAACAGCACACTGAGGACGATGGCGGCAATCACCAAGGGCATCACCACCACGAGCAAGGGTGGCACGGCCGACTTACCCGGCGGAGGAAAAGCCGGGATCGGATCGGGGCGGAGGCTGGTGGTGGGCGCGAGGTTCACGACAAATTCCAGAAAGGGGCGTGGACACGTATTGCCTTTCTCACCTACAACCACGCAATCCCTTTTGCACGATGACTGCCGTACGACCGCTTTCTCGCTCTCTGCTTCGCCTGTCCGGCGTCGGCGCGTTTTGGACGTTGGTCGGGTTGGCGTTTGCGAGTCAGTTCTATCTTTCGAGCACGTTGCTGGGGCGTTCAGTTTCGTGGGGGCAGGCGATTACTTATTCATTGGGTGATTGGTATGTCTGGGCTCTTCTTTCGGTGCCGATTCTGTGGCTCGCGCGGCGTTTCCCTCCGGAAGGCAGTCAACCTTGGCGCACGGCGGGCATCCACCTGGTGGCGGCACTGTTTTTTTCTCTCATCTATGTCATGTTGCGCGCACTGGTCGGCCAAGTGCACAGCTCGCTGATCGATGAGCCCGTGACTTTCCTGGAAGTTTTTCGACCTTTGATGGTGAAAACCTTTCCCTTCAACCTGCTCATTTACGGAGTGATCATTTCTGCGAGTCACGCGATTGAGTATTACCGTAAATACCACGAGCGCACCGTACACGCGCTCGAGTTGGAAAAGCATCTGACCGAGGCGCGGCTCCAAGCCCTGCTGCGTCAGCTCAAGCCCCATTTTCTTTTCAACACGCTTAACGGCATCGCGTCGCTCATGCATAGTGATGTGGACGCGGCGGATCGTATGCTGGTGCGTTTGAGTGAACTCCTGCGGCTGACGATGCACCATCCGGGCCAGCCTTTGACCAAGCTCAGTGAGGAAATCGCTTTCATTGAAAAATATCTGGAGATCGAGCGCATCCGGTTTCGTGATCGTCTGACGGTGGCGATCGACGTCGATCCTACCGCGTTGGACATCGAGGTCCCCAGCTTGATTTTGCAACCGCTGGTGGAAAACGCCATTCGCCACGGCCTCGAGCCGCAGGCGCGACCCGGGCATCTCGACATCACGGTGCGGCGGGCAGCGGAAATCCTCGTGCTCGTCGTGCGTGACAACGGTGGCGGCCAGCCTCCGGGAGGTTTCACGCGCGAAGGCATCGGCCTCGGCAACACCCGCGAGCGATTGCGCGAGCTCTATGGCGACCGCCATACTTTCACGCTCGCGAATCATCCGCAGGGCGGTTTGGAAATCCGACTCACGATACCGGTATGAATTTTTTTCGGATAACATCTGTTTGTAGGAGCCTGCTTGCA
>JANYCF010000009.1 GCA_025360455.1 Opitutaceae bacterium
TGCAAGCAGGAGGTCAATCCCATGCCGACCGCTATCTCTATATTCCCATGCTCGGCTTGGCCATCATCTTGCCGACTCTCTTTGAAATACTCAATACGCTGGGTGCTCGATGCAGGAGCCTTTTTTCTGGGCTGTTCTTGGCGGGGTACAGTGCCGCCATGCTTGTCGCCACCCAAATCCAAGTTACCTATTGGCAAGACGGGATCACACTATGCCGTCACTCGTTGGCGATTACAGGCTATGCGTTCAACCCGATGCTGAGCCTGAGTTTGACTTTTCTGCGCACTGAACGGATTGATGAATTTTTTGCTTATATCGATTCATGCATGGCGATCGAGAAAAACATCTTTAATCTGGGCATCATGGCTATGCTGAAAGCGCATATTCAATTTAATCAACACCGGTATGCCGATACCATAAAAACTACCCTGCTGGCCATTGATCTCGGATTGGCAAATAAGGAGAGTTACGCCTTGATTGCTTTATCTTGCTACCGCCTCGGTCAATTGGATGACGCCGCAAAGTATCTCGCCATGTCCAAAAACGCCATTGAGCCCAATCAACAAAACATTCTGTTCACGTTCTCCCTAGAAAAAGACCTGTTCCTGCTGGAAAAGGCGCTGGACGAAAGATCAAGCCAAGCCAGTGTGCGGAGTCGATAGTGAGTTGTGCTGTACCCCGTCCCAACTACAGTGCAACCTCGAGCTACCTCGGAGCCAAGGCGACGCTCACCGTTGAACGCTACTGCATTCAGTGCGTCGTTGCGCTTTGGAGGCGATCTCGCATCATCCGTACCGGTTCGAATGTCGGATTTATTTTTAGCGCCCTTTCAAAATGCCTGAGCGCCTCCGCTTCGCGTCCGGGAATTTGTGAGAGAAAAAAACCGAAATTAGCTTCCGCCTCATAGTAATCGGGCTTCAGCCGGAGCGCCCGCTCATATTCGATAATGGCATCGCCTCCGCGGCCAGGCGATTGCATGAGCGCGTTGGCCAAATTGTTGTGCACTTCCGCATAATCAGGTTTGGCGCGCAGCACGAGTTCATACTCGGCGATCGCCTCGGGACGACTTTGGGGCCGCCGGGCGAGCAGGATCGCCAAGTTATTATGGGCCTCGAGCACCTCGGGGCTGAGTTGCAGCGCGGCACGATATTCTGCGATGCACTCCGCCTCGCGCTCGGGCAACTCCGCCAGCGCTTGGGCCAGTTCGTGGTGCGAATCAAAATCTTCCGGGCTCAGGCGCACGGCGGTTTCCAACTCCCGCACTGCATCGCCCAATCGCTCCGGCATTTGCCGCAGTTCCCGGCCTAACGCCATGTGCGCTGGGGCGTAATTGGAGCTGATCGCCAAGGAGGCCTGAAACTCCGCAATGCCTTCGGCTTGATGGCTTGCGCGCTGCACGAGGACCTCACCGAGCGAACAATGCGCTTTGGCTGATTTCGGCAAATAGTGCACAACGGCGCGACACTGCACGATCGCTTCATCCCACCGAGTCGGGTCACGCGCGAGCGCGTGGCCGAGACATTGATGGGCAACCCAGTTTCTCTCGGTCACCGCCAGCGCGTGGCGAAAAAGCGTTTCGTCGTCGCGCCAATAACCGAGTTGGTGAATCGTCAGGCTCGCGCAGACCACAAGTAACCCGCCAGCGACAACGCTCAGTCCCTGCATGCGTCGCGCGTGCTGCTGCGTCCAATCGCACGCGCCCCAGACTACCATAATAAAAATACCCAGCAACGGCACGTAGCTGTAGCGATCGGCCATCGCCTGATTGCCTACCTGGACGAGCCCGATCACTGGCACAAGCGTCCCGAGATACCATAGCCAGCCCACGATCAAGAAGGGATGAGTTCGGCGCAGGCGCACGGACGCCAAGGTAATCGCGCCAAGTAGCAGCACCGCTGCCATTGCGAGCCAGACGGGTTGATTGTAGGGGTATGGATAATAAATCGCGAGGTCGACCGGCCAAAAACATTTTTCCAGATAACCCACATAGGACATGAGCGCGTTATTGACTCGGCCCAATACGGACACGGATGCCAGTGGCATTACGGCGTTCGCGGTTAACTGAGCGTAAAACGTCATAAAGCTGGAGCCAACAGAAAGGGCGATGAATGGAATCTTCTCGATGACGCGCTGGCTCAATGTCGCGCGACGCTGGAGCGGCCAGTCATCGAGCAGCCACAGCACCGCCGGCAACGTCACTACCATCGGTTTGCTCAGCAATCCCGCCGCTGCGCTCGCCACGGTTAGCCAATAAAAAAACCAAGTTCGCCCCCGCGACTCCGCTGGCCGACGGCACCACTCGGCGTAGCTGCCCAATGCCAGCAACCAGAAAAATGTACTGAGCACATCCTTCCGCTCCGCCACCCAAGCCACGGATTCAACATGCAGCGGATGCAGCCCAAACAATGCCGCCACGCACCCACTGCGCCAGACCGCGCCCGTCATTTTTTTCAGCACGACGAAAACCAGCAGCGCGTTGATCGCATGGAGCAGGACACTGGTCAAATGATGCCCCAACGGTTGAAGGCCGAAGAGTTCGACGTCGATGAGATGGGAAATCCAAGTCAGCGGATGCCAATTCGCCGCCTCTGTTGTCCAAAACGCGCGAGAGAGATTCGCCCAGTTCAGGCCCTTTTTTACCCATACATTATAGACGACATAGCCATAATCGTCGAAATTTATGAACGCATCGCGCAGTGCCGGCAGAAACACCGCCAGCACGATGGAAAACAACAGCGTCCCGAACCACACAGGATGCTGCCGACCGCTCCGAGCGAGTCGAAAAAAACAATCGGCGTCGGCTCTGACCGTTGGCGCAGCTCCCCGTGGAATGTCTTCGCCCGAGCCAAGGGACTTTGCTGGTTTTTTTCTCCGAATTTCAGCCATATTTCCATTATTAGAAGCGGCAGATGCTCGAATATTCGATACTTTTCTTCACAGGCTGATGCCAGTGGAGGCCCTTACGGCTAAGCCATCCAATCGGCGCGGCCTAGGCGGAATCGACGAGGCCGCCGTGTTTTGTTAGCCCCGGAAATCACAATAAAAAAGCCGCATTCGAATCGAAGGCGGCTGAACTGAGATTAATTTATTAGTAATTAGGGCACGAGCACGCCCTGCGAATCAAAGGTCCACGTGCCATCTTTGCTAGCACCGCCCCCAGGGCTTGCGAAGGCTTTCAAGTTCGCATTGATAATGGTGAAATTAGTAGCCGTGTCGAATGTGCTTTGACCGATTGTATTGTTAGCAGAAATTTTGGTGACATAAACACTCAATGGACCCGTAACACTGCCGCCCGTACTAGTGCCGACTGTTACAGAAGAAGCACCATTTTCCATAAAATACTGCTGCGCGGCACCGCCAAGCTGGCGCGCGTCATTGATCGCGGTTTTTCCGATCGAGTTTTCACGGACTTTCTTAAAGGCAGGGATCGCCATGGCGGCCAAGAGGCCGATGATGACGACGACGATCATAATTTCGACGAGGGTGAAACCCTTGTTTGAACGAGATGTTTTCATATTTTTTAGTTTGGTTTATTATTATTTATTACGCCGCAAAATATTTCTGCGACTCTTGAGGGAAACTTATTCGCTCTATTGATTCAAGCAATTTGCGCTCAGTTTTGGTAAAGGAACTGTGACTCTTGACTGCCCTTCTGGATCAATTCGGAACCCTCCAGTCACCGCATTTCCTCTCGTAGCCTATTTTTAATTTCCGTCCTTCAATAGCTTCTTCACCTCCACTTCGTGGGCATCCTTCCAGAGCAGTTCCAATCGGTACTTCTCCCGGTTTTCTTTAGTGAAAAGATGCACCATCACGTCGAAGGCATCCACCACCGTCCAACCTCCTCCGGTAGAAGCATCGATCCCGATAATCTTCGCCTTCTCGGCATCGATCACTTTCTCCAACTCGATACGCAAGGACCGTAAATGCGGTTCCGCCAACACCGTCGCGAGCACCAGATAGTCGGTGATGCTCGAAACCTTACTGACGTTAAATACGCGTAAATTCTCCGCCTTCTTGTCATCCAGTACCTGGACCAACAACTGGAGCAGGCGGTTGGCGGGTTTTTCTGATACCAGTGCTTTCTTTACCGTGACTGCGGCCGGTTTGGCCGGGGCACGACGTGGCTTACTGGCAGGTTTTTTCTTGGGAGCGGCGACTTTCTTCATTTGTTCACCGATAAAGCCTGTTCTCTTCGATGTAGGCGATAACTTTTTCCGGGCAGTGATAATGAAGGGCTAACCCTTTTTTCGCCCTATCCCGCAATTCCGTTGAACTGATTTCCAGCAAATGCCCCTTGCCCAGCTGCAATCGCAAACCCGGTATCGCCATTCCCGCTGCTGGCTCAATTGGGTAACCAGGTCGTGCCAGGAAAATAAAGCCAATCAACTTCGCCAACTCCTCGATGGCCTTCCACTTGGGCAAGAGGGCAAGCTGATCTCCCCCGATCACCCAATGCAATTCATCCAACGGCATGAGGGCGCGAAAATGCCTGACCGTATCGATGGTGTAATTGATTCCCCCTTGCCTTAATTCGTATTCGGAAATCTCCATCCGTGGATCATCGGCGATGGCCGCGCGTAACATCGCCAAACGGTCCTGCGCAGACGCTTGGACTCCCTTTAGTTTCAGGGGTGCCTGGGCCGCCGGGACGAACACCATCCGATCAAGCTGGAATTGCTCCATCGCATCCTGCGCAGCCATCAAGTGCCCAAAGTGCACCGGATCAAAACTACCGCCCATCAGGCCAATTTTCATTCACCCCACCACTGCCAAACCCCACCACTGGCGCAAGGCCATTTCCTCCTCAACCGCCAAGAAGCACCAAACCCCATACCGCATCACAGAAAAACGAAGCGCCCGGGTCTACGTTTTCAAAATGAGAAAACTATGGATGGTGCCTGATTTACTTTCACGCAATTTGGGCTAACTTGAAAGTCGAATAACCCTTTGCCCGAACGATGGAGAGGAATAGCCATCACAATCAGGCATCTTATCTGTGTGCTTTCCCGTGAGCCCTACCCAAACATTAAACCGGTAAGCGTCGCATCTAAAAGCGTTATTGTCGCCGGCTGCGTCTCTTCTGTAGCATGGGCATTTCTCGCGTGGCGCTCACACGGCGGCGTTGAAAAACTGGGGTGGATGTTGGGGACGATGGCCGTCGCGTGGACCGCCCTCTTCTGGGCGTTGACCCGCGCGAAGCAGTGCGATTTGTGGGCTGTCGTTGGCTTCGGCCTCTGCTTTAGACTCATCGCGTTGTTCGCAACTCCGGTCATGGAGGACGACTACTTTCGCTTTCTGTGGGACGGGTACCGCTTCGCCGAAACGGGCAATCCCTACGCCGAAGCCCCCCAAGCGCGTTTCGCCGACTATACAATCCCGGCGGAATATCGCGCCTTGCTCGATCACATCAACCATCCCGACGTGCCGACCGTCTATGGTCCCGGCACCCAATGGGCATTTCGGTTGAGCCGCGCCATCGCTCCCGCCCAGCTCTGGCCGTGGAAACTGATTCTGCTGGGAGCGGAACTGGCGATCGGTGCGATGTTGTGGACAGCACTCAGTCCGCAGGGGCGTCTTCTGCTCACGTGGTGTCCTCTCGCCGTATTCGAAACGGGTTTCAACGCACATCCGGACGTGCTGGCGATTGCGCTGATCGTGGCCGCGTGGTGGCTCGGTAGAAAATCGTTGCCGCTGGCCGCAGGCGCAGTCGTAGGGCTGGCAGTTGCCACCAAGGTCTTCGCCGTGCTCCTGCTCCCCTTCGTCCTTTGGCGGCCGGGTCTCCGCGCCTGGGCGATGGCCGCAGCGGCAGCGTTGCTGCTGTATGCTCCCTTCTGGGTGCAGGGCAGTGCGGCCGATCTCGCCGGATTGAAGGCCATGGCCGGAGAGTGGGAATTCAATTCGAGCATGTTCGCCGTGACTGCGGCACTGGTGCCGCGTGCAACGGCACAGACTGTATGTGCACTCGTTTTCGTGATAGTCTGGTGCGTCTTGCTGATGCGATGGACAAAACCAGCGAACCCGTCGCACCCCTTGCCGCCGGGCGAATGGGTTTACGGAATCTTCCTGCTCTTGTCGGCCACAGCGAATCCTTGGTATTGCCTCTGGCTCTGGCCGTTTGTCGCAGCACGGCTCTCGGCCACCGGCCTTTGCGTGTTGGCGTCAGTCAGCCTCGCGTATATCACGGGACTAAATCTGGGCGATCAGTCCCTGGCCAATTTCGAACACCCGTTGTGGCTGAGACCGCTTGAATTCGGACTCATCGGTTTTGGCGCCCTTTGGGACTGGTTCAAGCAACACCCATGGGATGAGGACAGAGCAGCGAGCGGCCAGACACCGAGTACTTGATTCACTTGATTGTTATGACCGTCAATGGGACTCCGCGAGGCACGAAGCGGGATTCCAGACGGGTTCTGTGAAACTGGTTACGTTTGCTCTAGCCAAGAAGGTATTAAGACAAACTCCCTTGTGTCGCTGTCGGCTCAATCAGAGGGAATCCGGCCCTTCGGCTTTCTTTAACCTAGAAACGACGGTTGATCGGGACAAAATAAGGCGGAGGTGATTGGCTGCGTGTTCGATGAAACAAAATATTGGCGCGGAAAATCCTCACCCGCCGGGTGAGCCGGAAAATCGATTGGTCCCGGGTGCGGCGACGTCC
>JANYCF010000010.1 GCA_025360455.1 Opitutaceae bacterium
CTCGCGACGAAGCTAGAGTGTAGGGCGCGTTATCCTTAACGCGCCGTGGCGCCGGACGCATGCCGCCCGGTCCGGCGGATTAGGATAATCCGCCCTACCTAGCAGAATTCAATACACCCCTACAATTCCCCCGCCCCCCACCACGCCCGCAGCATTCTCCTCGCCGACTTCCCCCCACCTGTCCAACCTACGCCCCATGCTGCCGCCGCCCACGCTCCTCGTCGTCGATGATACTCCCGCCGCCCTCGGCGTCGTGTGCGATACGCTCCGCCGCGAAGGCGTGCGCGTCCTCCTTGCCGAAAGCGGAGCGATGGCCCGGGAAGTCCTCGCCCGCACCCGCCCCGACCTCATCCTCCTCGACGTGATGATGCCCGGCGAAGATGGTTTTTCTCTTTGCGCCGCGCTCCGCGCCCACGCCGAGTGGCGCGAGATCCCCGTGATTTTCCTCACCGCCATCGACGCCGCTGAACAAAAAGTCCGCGCCTTCGCCGCCGGTGCCGTCGACTACGTCACGAAACCGGTCCACGTTCCCGAGCTCGTCGCCCGCGTGCGCGTGCAACTCGAACTCTGCGCCGCACGCCGGCTGCTCGAAAGCAAAAATCTCGAACTCGAAGCCGAAATCGCGATCCGCCTCGACGCCGAGGAACAGCTCGCCGCCTCGCTTGATCGCGCCGTCGTGGTGCTGGATCGCACCGGCGCCATTATTTTCGCCACCCGACTCGCGCATGATTTGTTGGCAAAATATTTTCCGAATGGCCGACCCGAAGCCCTCGCCGCCGGCGTACGTTTCCCCGTCGGCAAAGGCGCGCTGCTCGTCCGCCGTTTCGCCGAAGCCGGTCGCGACGACACCGTGATGCTCGTCCTCGAAGAAGAATTTGCTCCGCCAGGACCTGCGGCGCTCATCCCGCTCGGCCTCACCGTACGCCAAGCCGAGGTCGTCTACTGGGTCGCGCAAGGCAAAAGCAACGCCGAGACCGCGCTCATCCTCGGCACGAGTCCACGCACCGTGGACAAACACATGGAGCGAATTTTCCAGCGCCTCGGCATCGAAAATCGCGCCTCGCTCATGGTCACCGCCAACGAGCACCTGCGCCCCACGCGCAGCTAAGCCGCGCCGATGCCGTTGCCAAGTAGCCGCGTTTGAGCGAAACCAAAACGTGGTCTCAAATGCGCCGTCCGCACTCATCGCTACTACAGCCAAAACTTCAACTCTGCCGAGAGAGCAGTTTGTCAAGAGTCAACTCGTGACCCCTTCTGCTTCGCCGGGCGTTTCTTGGATTGGGCTGAAGTTGGGTCACTGGGCGAGGGAGATGGACACCGGTTGATGAGACGGCTCCCCAAACCCCAAAGCCAGACCCCTTTTTTCCGCGTCTTTTTTCCGCGTAGACCCCTTTTTTCCGCGTCTTTTTTCCGCGTGAAGGACCGAACTGATCGGGACTGCGGAGACCGCCACGATCTGCCAGCTTCCGGGCTGGTGCGGCCGTGTGCGGCGGAGAAAGACCGCGGTCATCGAGGGGATCTACGGAGATCGCCTCTTGTTGCCGGTAAACAGACGACGTCGCCTGCGAAAGCTTCGACGAACCCTGAAAATGACGCGGCAACCAGATCGGAACCGCCGAGTACGGACCCGTACGCTCGGTGGTGTGGGGGCCGGGAGGCTAATCACTCCCGGCTACCCGATTCGGCTTCTGTTTCTGGGACGCTATACGTGAAGTGAAAGCCGGCTGCTTCAATCTTCTCATTAGCGATCGCGAGAAACCTCGCTACGTCGCCTGCTGGTGGTGCGAAGCGAAACATGACCTGAATAAGAATCTTCTTCTCTTTTGCATCAGCGCACTGCTCCCAAACCTGACCTGACTCGATATAGGCCAAGTAGGAATTTATCTTCTCTTGGAGAGTAAAGACGTGCTCCAGCGGCTGATCCCATTCGAGGTGATCGGAGATGGTCAGCGTAACGTCGCCGGTCTCACGCGACCGGCTGACAACGTCCACGACATCTTTTTGGTCAACGCTCATTTTCTTCCGGCGATCGCCATCAGTCAGACACGGAGGGGAGCGTCAGCTCCCCGGAGTTGTCTGTAGTGATCGTGTGCCCGGCATGGGAGTGAACTGAAGGTGAAAGTCCTAAAGGCAAGATACCAATGAAAATAAAAGCCCTAGATAAAAGCAACTGCTCAGCCGCGAGGCTGGGTGGGAAAGAAGCTGGAATCAAAGCGGTGAGCCCACGAACAGAAACGGGCTATGAGGCCGGTGACGTGGATGAGTTGGCGAGCGTCAACGAAGTCCCGGTGTCAGCGTCACAGGTAAAGCCCGGGGTTGTGCCGCGAAAGTCACGTCCCTTACCCGGGGAGACCTGCGCGGCGAGCCGTCCATCGCGAGGGCGATCACACGGCACCGTCACCGGCAACGGTGGCGGGGAGCCCGCAGGAGTCAGCAGCGGTCGTAGTAGCACGGGAAACGAGCCGGGAGTAGGTGTCCATTCCAAGTGGAGTGCGCTGAATGTACCGGATGGTCTCACGCACGTGCGAAGGACCAAACTGATCGGGACCGCGGAGACCGCGCCGGCCTGCCAACTCGAATTGACGCTCAGCGTCGATCC
>JANYCF010000048.1 GCA_025360455.1 Opitutaceae bacterium
CCGGAATATGAACCAAACTGTACCTGTAGGGCTGGCCCTTGTGGCCATGCCGCACTTTGGCGCGGCGTCCCTATTACAACGAGCGCGAATCTATTCGGCGGTTCCTGCCGTATTGCTCTTTATTCTCGTCAGCACGTCCAGCGCCTTTGCCCAAGTCATCCGCTGGGAGCCACCGGGCGGCCAGCTGGGCTTTAATCAGGTGAGCGAACTCGCGCTCGTATTCGAGAATTGCGAACCGGAACTTGAAAAATTTCAGCTACCCCAGGTCGATGGCCTGATCTTCAGGCAACCCTCGCAAAACAGCGAGACGAGCATGGTGAATTTCAAAACGACTCGTCGCTACTCCCTTGTATTTCCCGTGCGCCCGAACAAGCGAACGACAATAAACATCCCGGAGTTCGAGGTGATTACCGATAAAGGCGCTCTCCGCGTGAAAGCCGCCAGCTACACGGTCGGCGACGCTACCGTCGGCGGCACGGGCTTGGCTTTGGATGATATTTCATCCGTCAAACTCAACTTCTCAAAAATCACTTACTGGGCGGGCGAGGTGTTTCCCGTCACGTTCAATCTCACCATCGTCCGCCGTTATCTGAATCAAATTGATGCCAATATCGACTGGCAACCGACTCCCCTCGTCACGGAAGAATGGAGCAAAATCGAACAAACTGAAACGCTCATTCGTGGCGAACGCCGGATTGTCTTTGAGCAAAGTACGCGCGCCTACGTCAAACAGGCGGGCAACTACACCCTCAAGCCGGCTTCGAAAGCGGCGAATCTCGTCGTCGGCCAAAGCGGCTTTGGTTTCTTTTCCACTCCTGCAGTTGAGCAACGCGTGTTCTCCACCGAGCCGCAGCAAATTAATATCCGCCCGCTTCCGACCGCTCCGGCTGGTTTCAGCGGAACCGTCGGTGAATTCTCCCTCACCTCCAAAATCGTACCCACCACTCCTGCCGTCGGTGAACCGGTTACCTGGACCCTCGAGCTCACTGGCATCGGCAACTGGCCCGATATTTCCGGCCTGCCACAACGCGACGTCTCCAACGATTTCCAAGTCGTGCAGCCCAAATCCAAACGCACGATGAAGGATAATGCCCTCTTCGAAGGCACACTCACCGAGGACGTCGTGCTCGTGCCGACCAAGCCCGGTGCGTACACGCTCGGCCCGGTCAAGTTCACTTACTTCAACACCGCGAGCGGCACCTACCAAACGATCACGACCGAAGCCGTCACCGTGAATGTTTCCGTCGTCTCCACCACGCCATTGCCGCAAAACATCGTGGGCGCACCCGTCCAGTTTTCGCTTAATCTCCCACCCGCCAACCAGGCCAACGCGCCGAAACTGCCGACCGCCATTGCCCCGGTCCCACCCGAGAATCTGCCCCGCGACCCGATCACAAAATATCACAACGGCACGGTGCCCTTTCAGCAAAAGGAATTCTGGTTCGCCGCCACTGTGCCCGCCGCGGCGGTGTTTTTGCTCGCTTGGTTGACCCTGGCCGCGTTGCGCTCCCGCGCACTCGATCCGCAGCGCCACCGTCGCGCCGCCAAAGAAAAACTCACAGCCACTCTCGCCGAGATTCGCACCGCCGGCACGCAGTACTCCGACCTCAAACACTTGCTGCCCCAATGGCAGCAACACACCGCTGCACTCTGGGAAATCCCCCACGCGGCACCCGGCGCCTCGCTCGTGCACACCTGCGTAGCCGCGCACGCCCCGGCCAATGCGCCGGAGTGGAGCGAACTCTGGAGCGAAGCCGACCGCACGCTCCACGGCCCGCTGACCGATCTTCCCTCGGAGTGGTCCACCCGCGCCGAGAGCGCACTGCAAGCCGTGACAGTTCCGAACTGGAACCCGCTCTCGCTTTTCTTAGGTCGCCACCTGTTGCCCTCTGATGGAATGACTAAAAGGCTGCAAGCTGAAGGGCTGAACCAAGCCATTCGAATCGGAATTTGGTTGGTATTTTTCTTCAGCCTTTCCGCCCTTCAGCCTTCAGCCTTTGGCGCCGAGTCACCCACGGAAGCCTACAAGAAAGGCGATTTTCCCACTGCCGAAAAAAGCTGGCAAGCCTCGGTAAATTCTTCGCCCTCCGACTGGACCATCCGCCACAACCTCGGCCTTGCGCTCTCACAGCAAGATCGTTGGGCCGAAGCCACCGCCCAATGGACCAGCGCTTTTCTCCTCGCACCGAACACACCTGAAACCCGCTGGGCGCTCGCGCTCGGCCTCCAGCGTTCCGGTCTCGCGCCCCAGGAACTCGTGGAGTTTTCCCAAGGCAAAGGCCGCCACCAGCTCGCCCGTTGTTTTTCACCGGGAGAATGGCAACTGCTCCTCGTCGGCGCCTCGTTGCTGATCGCTGGTGCGCTCGTGCTCTTGCTTTTGAAAGGCTACAGCCGCATCGGCGATTGGGCCAAGCCCGCGGCGCTCACCTCCATTCTCATCGCCATACTCCTCGCCGCCGCCGCCACTTTCAGCCTGCGCACGTATGGTCAATTCGCGCACCCCGAAGCCGCTTTCGTCTGGCAAGCCACCGTGCTGCGCAGCATCCCGACCGAAGCCGACACACCCCAGAAAACCACCCCGCTCTCCGCTGGCTCCCTCGCCGTAGCCGATAAAACCTTTCTCAACAACTGGACCCACCTCACTTTCCCCGGCGGCCAGACCGGTTGGGTCCGCAGCGAAACGCTGGTCAAACTGTATCGGTAATTCTTTCCGCCACGTAGACGGTCGCGATCAAGCACGCTCCCACAAAAAATCCATTTCAAGCCATCGTTTCCTTTTTCCACACCATCCGCATCGGGGTGGACAACTTCTGGTCATACTTACATCGTCCCTTCCCCATGATCTCCTTCACGCGCCACCTCCTCCTGCTGCTCCTTCCGGTATTGCTCAGCGCGGCTGAGACACCAAAGGTGCGGCCGATCAACTGGGCCCAG
>JANYCF010000062.1 GCA_025360455.1 Opitutaceae bacterium
GTTCGGCCGTCGGGGCGACTGGGGCTGTATCCTGGGCGGAAAGTCCGAGGCTGAAGCAAATACTGGCGGCGATAAGGGCAGGCAGGTAGGAGCGACGGTGTTTCATGAATCTAGGGAGACGTATGGTGATAGTCCAAAGACACATCGGTCGCGGAATAGTTTAGGATATTTCCGTGCTGGGCAAAATCAGTTGGAGTCCGAGAACACCAGCCAACATAAACCGCGCCGTCGAGGTGACAGCGCGGATAAGGTCGGTCGGCGAATAAAGCGGATGGGCGGCATTGCAAAGCGCCGCTAAGGATCACTTGGCCGCAGGGGCGACGGTTGGAGGCGCGGACTTTTCCAGTTCGGCTTTGGCGAGCTTGTCGAGACTGATACTCCCGTTGGTCGATGCGTTGTAGGCCATGAGCCGGCTGCGGATTTCGCTGAAGCGCGGATTGGCGGGAGTCAGGTCGGGAAGCTGTTTCTGGGCCGCATAGATGAAGTGACCTTTATCGGCGGTAGAAATCATGTCGGCGATTTCTCCTGCTTTCAGGCGTCCCAACGACTGGCGGACGGCAGGAGGCATATCCTTGGGGATATCCTGAAGGGTGAAATCGGCATAAGACTTTACTTCGAGTTTGGCGTCGGCGGCCGCTTTTTCGAAAGTCGTGCCCGCTTTGAGGGCCGCAGTGAGTTTGGCGCGCAGTGTCTGGCCCTGAGCAACGAAGCGTTTACGCTTTTCGTTTTCCTTATAATCGGTGGCCACTTTTTCGCGTACTTCGGCGAAAGCCGGCTGGTAGGAGGGCAAGGTGCCGTTCCAGAGGAGGACGATGGCTCCGTCGGGGGTGGGCAGGGGGTCAGAGAAAAACTTTTCTTTGTTCAGACGGGAGACTTGCTCGTCATAATAGGAGAGCCAAGGCATGCTGGCGGGAGGGGCATCCTTGGAGTAAGGTTCAAGGGCCATGGCGCTGCGTTTTTGGGCGACAAGGAAGGCGGCGAGCTCAGGCGAATTGGCAGTGGCTTTGCCGTAGAGCGCGACATTGAACTCGTTCGCGGCTTTGACTGCGGCACGGGTGGCGAGTTCATTGCGCAGGGTCGCTTCGATTTGAGGACGGATTTTGGTGAAAAGGTCAGAGCCATCCGCATCGGCCGGAGTTTGATAGTTTTTGCGATTGGCTTCAAAGTAAGCACGCAACTGTTCTTCAGTGAGCGGACTGGATGAGGTGAATTCTGCGCTCGGGAAGAGCACCGCACTGAGTTTGGCGCGGTTGCCGATGAGATAGTTGCCGGAATTATCATCGAAGTATTTCTTCAGTGCTTCTTCGGTGGTATTCACGCCGGCATCGAAAGTGGCGTAGTCAAGAGAAGCGATCGCGATGCTCCACTTGGCATCGGTTCGGCTGAGCATTTCGCGGACATCGGCGGGTAATACGTAACCCGGACCACCGATCAGTTTATTCAGGGCTTCCAGACGGGTGTCGTCGCGGAAAATGCGATTGGCGTCGACCGTGGTGAACTGGGGATTGGCTTTAAGCGAATCAGCGAAGTTGGAGTATCGTTTCTGGTCGAAGCCGCCTTGTTGATCTTGAAAGGCGGGGAGCGTGGCGATGTAGGCTGCAACAGCTTTTTCCGAAGGCACAGGCAGGTGGAGTTCGTCGGCGAGAGTGAGGCCGGCCACGCGACTGAGGGAGTATTGTTGGATACTGCCTTCATCGGCTTGGGATTCACCCTTGAGCTGGGCGCTGTAGCTGCCGTCGCGCATGAAACGACTGGTTTCTTGCTCATTGCTGAGGTTGTGGCCGAAGAAGAGGCGCGCCGCCGCTTGGCGATCTGCGCGTCCAAAGCCGCCCGAGGCATTAATGCCGAAGACAAACGAGATGATGATGATGCCGAGCAAAACAGCAAAGATGGTGCGGAAGTGCTTCTGGAAGTAAGTTTGGATCCAAGTAATCATGAAATAAAACCGCAGTGGCTAGAGTTGCACAGGATGGCTGTCAACAGGCGACTCGGCAAAGCATGAAAATCATCGGTATCTTGCTGCGGTTACCATGCCCTCGCATCCAAGGTGACATTTACTTGATCGGGAACGGCATTCGGCTCTCGCTCAGAGGGAGTTCGTCGAGGAGTTCGTCGAGGTTTTTGAGGCCCAAGATCTGAGGGAGGGCGGAGGCGAGTTTCTGATGGTAGTGAGCGAGAATCGGATCGATATTATCCAGCAGTTCGCCGCTGGGTGAATCGCCATGGTGCTCGAAGAGATGTTTGAACTCGTGAAGGGTTACCTTGTTGAGCGGGCGGGCGGGCTGGTAGCGATGATCGGTTTGATCGGAGCCTTCGGCCGGGGGTAGTTCCGTGATAAGGCCAAGGTCGCACAGCCGGTTCAGCCCTTCGTTGAGAATCTGGGAGGGGACGCGGATATGTTGGGCGAGTTGGGTGACAGAAAACGCCGGATGGCAGTTTTTAAAGCGGCGGGCAATCAGCAGGAGCACGAGGAGAGAGAGGCCTTCGCGGGTGAAGTGATTGATCGTGTGCCACGCCGCCTGACTGCTGCGGTAGTGGACGTTTTGGATGGCGTAGGTGAGCTGGCCACCCACGAGCACGAAAAACCAGAAAACATATAATCCGAGCATCAACACCGGTAAAATAGCGACCGAACCGTAGAGGCTTTTTTGGAGGAAGACTTGGCGAAAATAAAGAAAGGCGAGGTAGTTATTCAGGAAGAGCAGGCCGGTGACGACGATGGCACCTACCAGAGCGGCGGTCCAGCGCACCCGGGTATTGGGCACCAGTCGGTAGAAAATAGTGAGCACCACAATGAGCAGTAGCACCGAGCTAAAGGGCAGCAACCAAGTGATGATGTTTTTCAACTGGGTGCCCATCGGAAGTTTTTCCAGGAAAACGTTGATGAAGGCGCCCGCGGAAAAGAGGGTAAGTGCAGCGAAGAACAACAACGCGCCCAGCGTGATCGCGCTCCAGTAATAAATAATACGAGCAAACCAACTACGCCCACGCCGCACTCCCCAGATATCGTTGAAGGTGTTTTCAACGGTGGTGAAAAGCTGGATAACGATGATCAGGAGGGTGAATACGCCGATGACGCCGGCCGCACCGGAGCGCGAATGCTCGATGAAGTTATTGATGAGCTTCACCAGTTCGGGATCGGCGACGGGAGCTGCTGCTTGTTTTTCTGCCGGATCGGATTTGCCGCGACGAGGCGCACTGACGGGGGTTTTGACGTGATCGTTTTCCTCGGCGACATCAAACTGATCGACTTGCGGAGCCACAAGACCGATGACCCGATGCAGTCCGTTGGCCAAAATTGCCGGATCTTTATTACCTAAGGCCAAGCCGGAAATGAGCACCAAGATCGCGATCATCGGCCCTAAGCTGAGGAGCGAGCTGTAACTCAGCGCAGCCGCGCGGATAGCGACATGGATCTCGCGCAATCCTGAAAGTGTGATCGAGAGAACCCGCAATATGGCATAGCCGCGCGAAAGGAGCGTTTGTTCCCGGGCGGTCGCCGCGAGCCAGATATCACGTTGCCAGAGCTGACGCAGACGTTCGATTGCTAGGGAAAGAAACCGCATAACCTCGGGTCAAACTGACGGACGCTTAGGCGAAGGAGATGGTGGTGAGCGCTGCCATCCCGCACACTCCCGCTATCATCGCGACCCCGAGCGGTACGTAGTTCAAAAAGATGGTGCAGAAATAAAGCCCTGCGCTGCCCGTGGCCAACGCGATCATCCCAGTGGGATTGCCCTGGGTCCAAAAGATGAAACCGAGGAAACCCAGTCCGAACATTGCGCGAAAACGGACGAAAGGATACAAGCTGATCAGACCTAAAAACAACAGGATGCCCAGCAAAGCATCGAGGAGGCCGAGAATGACGAGCGGCTTCGCGAGCACTTTTTCATACTCCAGCGCCATGATTAAATCCATGCTCGGTAAAATCATCGCGGCGGCGCTGATCATCATGGTAATGGCGGCGGCGCGGGTGCCCCAAATAGCGGCTTGCATGATACGGATGCTGCTGTCCTTGCGACCCTTGGTTTCTTCGGTTTTGCCTTCAGCGGCGGCGAGAAATTGCTGGACAGTAATTGGCTCTTCATCCGGGTTTGGCTGATTGATGGGGCGGAACTCCACCGCCTTGAAACTCAACTGCTTTTTCTCCGGCCAAATGGTGAGCTTCATCTCGGGGTTATTACTGATCGCCAGCCACTGTTCAGAGGCGGTGTCGTAGTAATAAGCTTCGGCGGTGAGTTGGCCGGCTTCGGCGAGTGAAACGAGCTGTTCTAAGGTGAACGGCCCACGGGCATCCGTGTCATTGATACCGCGAACGTAGTATTCCTGAGCGGGCATAGGAGGCTATGCTGCGCGACAAGAGGTTGCGGGCAAGTGCTAAGTGGAGCACAGGCAGCAGGCCGTGATTTCTTAACCGTCGATTGATAAATGGTGCTGGCCCGCCCCTCGCTTACATCCGCTCCAGCGTGCGTAGACCGAGAAGATGCAGGCCGGTTTCGAGCACGAGCAGCGTGCGCGCGCACAGGAGAAGCCGACGGGCCCGCAAGGCCGGATCATCAACCAACACTTTGTCTGCGCTGTTAAATGAGCTGTAGTCGCCGGCGAGCTCGTAGAGATAAAGACTGAGGTGGTGTGGGCGCAGGGTGTCGCTGGCGAGGCGAACGGCGTCGGGGAATTTTAGCAACTTGCGGCCGAGGGTGGTTTCGGTGGGCGTTTCGGGCGGCGTGGCACCGGCTTCACTGGCGGCCGTGGCGGGCGCGACGCCGGCTTTGCGAAAGATCGAGTGGATGCGGGCGATCGCGTACAGGAGGTACGGAGCCGTATTGCCTTCGAAGCTCAGCATCTTCTCCCACGAGAAAACGTAGTTGCTGCTGCGGTTTTGGGAAAGATCCGCGTATTGCACGGCGCCGACGCCGACGGTCTGGGCGATGGTGCGGCGCTCCGCTTCGGGCAAGTCGGGGTTCTTCTCGGTAACGAGGGCGAACGCGCGTTCGACGGCTTCATCGAGGAGCGCCTTGAGTTTGATCGTGCCGCCATCGCGGGTTTTCAGGGCTTTGCCGGCTTCGTCAGTCACCGCGCCAAATGTCACATGATGCAGCTCGGGCAGGCGGTAATTTTTGGCGGCGAACCATTTTTTAACGGTCAGGAAGAGTTGTTCAAAGTGATCGGTCTGGCGAAAATCTGTGACGACCACAATGCCGTCGGCCTTGAAGTGTTCGGTGCGGTAGAGCGCGGTGGCGAGATCGGTGGAAGCATAACCACTGGCCCCATCCGCTTTGCGAACCATGAACGGATTGGGGCGCTCGTTATTCCGGGAGAAGCGCGGGTGTTCGTCATGGAAAACCACGAGGGCGCCGGCGCTGTCTTCAGCGAGGCCGGTCTCGGCTAGTTCGCGGTAGATGCGGTCGACTTTGTCGTTATAAAAACTCTCGCCGAGGTTGTAGTCGAAACGGATGCCGAGGCGCTGGTAGATCTCGTCAAAGGCGCGGAGGCTGGCTTCGCTGAATTGTTTCCAGAGCGCGACATTGGCTGCGTCGCCGTTCTGTAATTTCACGAGTTCCCGGCGTGCTTCATCCAACTCCGGTGAATCATCCGGCGTGGCGGCGTGGCCCAGCTTATAGAGCCGTTCCAATTCTTCGATCGGCTCGGACATCAGCGCGGCGTCATCTGCCCAGCGTTTGTAGCCGTAGATCAGTTTGCCGAACTGCGTGCCCCAATCACCCAGATGATTATCGCGAATCACTTTTGCCCCGGTGAAGGTGAGCATGCGGCATAACGCCTCGCCAATGACGGCAGACCGCAGGTGGCCGACGTGCATTTGTTTCGCGGTGTTGGGCGAGGAGTAATCCACCACCCAGGTCTGGCCGGCGTGGGCGGAAGCCGCGCCGGTTTGCAGGTGTTGGGCGGTGTCGTATGCGCAAAGCCAGGCAAACAACGCTGCGGGCTTGATGCGGAAATTAATGAAGCCGGGCCCGGCGAGGGTGATTTCGAAATCGGCTTGGAGCGATGGTTCAAGTCCGTCGACGATTTGCTGGGCGAGGGCGCGGGGGTTTTGTTTTTCGCGTTTGGCGAAGGCGAGGGCACCGTTTGCCTGAAAATCCCCATGGGCTGGATCGGCTACGCGCACCTCGGGTTCGAACCCGCGCGCGACCAGTCCAAGCGGGTCGGCAGCACGACGAAGTGCGGTATCAAGGTGGCTGGTGACATGGAAGGGAAGGGCCATTTGAACATTGAGGAATTGCGCTTGCTCCTGAGCAAGAACGATTATTGCGCCTGGCCAAAACTTCAGGGTGAAAAATTTCTTTCCATGACAATTCGGTGACGAAGGGGTATATTTGTCTCGACATTTTCCGCAAAACTTCTTGCCTCTGCGGGCTTTGCGCCGCCCGACTATTCCTGTTTAAAACTATACACGTGAGCACTAATTCAATGAGAAAGCGTCCTATCCCGACGCGTCGTTTTATCAAACCATCGTTCACTTCTCTCATCGAGAAGAAGCGCGATAATGGCGAATTTACCCAAGAGGAGATTCGCTACATTATTGATTCCGTCCTGGATGGCGAGATGCCGAAGCACCAACAAGCGGCCCTGCTGATGGCAATTTTCTTTGCCAACATGTCGGCCCAAGAGACCGCGATTCTCACGGAAGAGATGATGCTTTCCGGTGAGGTCATTGATCTCTCCTCCATCGCCAAGCCCAAGATCGACAAATATTCCACGGGTGGTGCTGGCGATAAAACCGCCATCGTTCTCGCCTCGCTCGCGATGGCCAGCGGCGTGGTCGTCCCGATGATGTGTGGCGTCGAACAGCAGTACGTCATCAACACCCTCGATAAGCTCTCGGCCATTCCCGGCTTCAAGAGCCACATGACGATTCCTCATTTCCAAGAGCAGCTCGCTCGCGTCGGTGGTGCCATTGCTGAGCAGAGCAAGGAACTCGCTCCCGCCGATCAGATTTTCTACGCCCTCCGTCTTGAGACCGGCACGATCCCGAGCCTCCCGCTCATCACCGGCAGCGTTCTTTCCAAGAAGCTCGCGGAAGGGGCGGAAGGTCTCGTCATCGATGTGAAGTGGGGCAACGGCTCCTTCATCAAAGATCTTGAACAGGCCAAACAACTCGCTCGTTCCATGACCCGCGTCGGCCGCTCCATGAAGCGCCGTTGCGTCGCCCTCGTTACCGATATGAATCAGCCGCTCGGCGACACCGTCGGCACCGCCCTCGAAATCAAGGAAGCCATTGCTCTCCTCAAGGGCGAAGGTCCTGAGGACATGAAGGAGCTCGTGCTCAAGCTCGGTATGGAAATCGTCCGCCTGGCCGGCGTCGCCGGTTCCACGCTCTCCGCGAAACAAACCGTGCAGCGCCATCTCACCGATGGTTCGGCCCTCGAGAAACTCAAGGACATGGTCAAGGCCCAGGGCGGCGACGCTTCGTACATTGATCATCCGGAAAAATTCCCGACCGCGAAACACATCCGCAAGCTCCCCGCCCCGAAGCGTGGCTATGTCCACACGATCAACGCCGCGTTCATTGCGCAGGGCGTATCTATTCTCGGCGCTGGCAAGGATGCTCACGGTAAGATCGATCACGCCGTTGGTGTTTCCGAAATCAGAAAGGTTGGCACGCAGGTCAAGCAAGGCGAGCCGCTGATGATGATCCATTACAACGACGAAGCGAAGCTCGAGCAGGCCTTGGAACTCTTCAAGACTGCCTACCGTCTCGCGCCTAAGCGCCCGATCCCACCTCCACTCATCGTCGAGCGCGTGGCATAATTGTAGAACGGGGTGCCCTCACCCCGCTCTTCTATATCTCTTCAGGCCGACCGAATTTTTTCGGTCGGCCTTTTTATCGACGTTCACTTTGCCCGAATATCTCGGGAACCGCGTCACTTGGCTGCTGTCCTTCGAAATTAGCTAATCATTCTAATGCATCTTTTCTTTAATTTACTCCTCTCTGCCATCTGGCTGACCATGTTGATCGTGGCCGTCAGCGATTGCTTGAAGAGCAACAATGAGAACAAACCGCTCTGGTTGGTGGCAATCGTGCTGCTTCCCCTCTTGGGCCCACTGCTTTATTTTCGTTTCGCGCAGGGCCGGTTTGTGAGTGAGCTGTGATCGAGACCGTGCCTCGCTTCCGGTCGACCAATTCCGGCCGATTTTTTTTACTGGCCAACCCGTGATCGGTTCCGGTTCAGCAAATAGGGAACGAGAAGCGAGATGCCGGTGAGTCCTAGTGCGATAAAAATGCCTGGATCAGAAATTCCCGGCCCAGCGTTGGCGAATTCATGGGCCACTTGGCCAAGGCCATCTACCAAACCGTGCCACGATGCACCCCGGAGCAGCGCAAAACCAAATCCGGCCGAGGCTCCTGCGATAACCGCGCCGACGAAGAGTGGTGACAGCATCCAATGCCGTGCGCGGCGGGGTGGCAGTGCTGTTATTACCCGGGATGAAAAACCGTCATCGGGCAACACCGGCGCATGCTGGCGCAGCAGGGCAATCAGTTGATCCGGGTCGTCCGGGAGTGGATTTAAGTTTGAGGATTCCATACGGCGAGGAGTTGACGGAGTTTATCCTTACTGCGGGCAAGGTGGGTTTTCACCGTGCCGAGCGGCCAATTTAGGAGCACGGCGATGTCACCGTGGGACAGGCCTTGTTCATAGCCAAGATGGAGGGCGAGACGTTCGTCGCTGGAAAGTTGGTTCATGGCTGCGGCGAGGTCGTGTTTGAGATCCGACGTGCGCGCTCCGGCTGGCACCGACGCCTCCTCCGCCTCGGACAGGGAGACATGATTGCGCTGACGCCGTTGGGCATTGCGGTGGAGGTTGTGCGCAATGCCGAGCAACCAGGTTGAAAAACTTGCTCCGCCGCGGAATCTGGCCAGCCCATGGAAGGCCTGCAAGAAAGTGTCTTGGGCGAGATCATCTGCCAGGGCTGAATCATGGCGGGTGAGATGCCGGAGAAAATTACGGACGGCCGACTGATGGCGGCGGACCAGTTCTCCAAATGCCGCGCGATCGTCATCGACGATCACGCTGACTATGAGATCGGCATCAGAGGGAATCACAAATTGAGCAGGATGGTCACCTTATTTGCGGTTCGCGCGGCCCATGAGCACTTCGATTGCTGCGGCGAGAATCAAGGCTACACCGATGAAACCGGGAATGGCGGCGAAATACGCGGTCGCTGGGGAAAATTGGGCCAAGGCGAGGTACAGACCTGAGCCGACGGCGATGTTGATCAGTCCTCCGATCAAATAGCCGCGGATACGATGACCTCGAATTGTTTCAGCGGTTGTGGCTCGCGCTTCCTCATTCCATGGGGGGGCGTCTGGTGCCGGCGGAACCGGCTGGCCTTTTTCCAGGGCGATCCGGGCTGTTTCATGCCACATGGTTTGGCGACGATGGTGAAAATACATGCCAAGGCCGCCGAAGAAAACGCCAGCGGCCAAGCCGCTCAGGGCCATATAAAGGGCGAGATCGATGCCGGAAACGGCGAGTGGAAGAAAGATTATGTTCATAGGGTTGAGGTGGTGCAACAGTGAGTGTCGCCAGCGGGTCGTTTGGATTCACAATTGTTGGATTCATCTGAATACAGCAGGTGTTTGCCCCATTGCGACCGACCGGTGTATCATGTATCTTGGGGCAAATGAACCTGAATTACCTCATCGGCCTTTTGTGTTTTCTCTTTTGGATAGTCGCACTGGTGGACTGTATCCAGAGCAATAATCCCAACAAAGTGCTATGGGTCGTCATCATAATTCTGCTGCCGTTTCTGGGCACGATTCTTTACTATGTGCTCGGCAAGTCGCGGGCCTGACCCCGTCGTTTGAATAGACTGCCAGTCACTTCGCAGGGGTATAGGCTTTTTCTTTGCCCTTCGCCTCCGGGAGCCTTTGCGTGAATCCATGTCCGACGACGCTCCTGAAGCTCCTGTAACTGCCGAAAAAGCTCCCAGTCTCTTTGCCCGCCCCGTGCTGGGCGATCCGCTCCCGCCTGAGCAATGGTCGAAGCCGTGGGCGCAGCTGAAATTCGTCAGCTTTCAACCGGCGATCTTCCCTCGCATGCTGGGCGACGTGTCCCGCGATGCCCGGCCGGGCGATCTGGTTGCCGTTTACGATAAATTTGGTCACCGCGTCGGCACCGGTCTGTTCAATCCTCGCGCCAAGATGCCGCTGCGCGTCGTCGTCCATTCGCATGAGCCTATCGGTGAGGAATATTTTGAAAAAGCGATCCGCCGCGCCGTCTCGCTGCGCCAGGATATGTTCAAGCTCGACGAGCAAACCAACGCGTGGCGCGTCATTAACTCCGACGGCGATGGCATGAGCGGTCTGACGATCGACCGCTACGCCGATGTACTTTACTGCGACGTGTATTCGCTCGGCATGTTCATGCGTCTGCCACGCTGGTTGCCGTTGCTGCACGAGCTGCTTGGCACAAAACACGTTCGTGTCCACGTCGACCACGATCTCGGCAGCCTCGAAGGCATCAAACCTTCGGCGATGAAAGAAATCACCGCCAGCGCTCCCGACCGCGTGAAGATCCGTGAGCACGGCGTGAAGTATGAAGTGGACTTTGCCGAGGGTCACAAAACCGGATTCTTCTGCGATCAACGCGACAACCGCCGCCGCTTCGGCCAACTCTGCAAAGGCGCCCGCGTGCTCGACCTGTGCAGTTACACGGGCGGCTTCGCCATCAATGCCATGCTCGGCGGCGCAAGCGAAGTGACCGCCGTCGATCTCGACGAGGACGTCATCACGCAGGGCCGGCGCAACGCCAACCTGAACCAGATTTCCCCGAATAAACTCAAGTGGGTGCACGCCGACGCCTTTGCCTACGCCCGCCAGATGCAGAAAAACGGCGAGCAATTCGACGCCGTGATGTGCGACCCGCCGAAGTTTGTGATGACGCGCGAGCCCGCCGGTGCCGCCGAAGGCATGCGAAAATATTCCGACCTGAACACCATCGCCGCCAGTCTCGTGAAACCCGGCGGTCTACTTGTCACCTGTTCATGCTCCGGCCTCGTGTCGCTGGAGACCTTCGAGGAATGCGTCATCAAAGGCGTCCATCGCTTGAACCGCCGCCTCCAGTTCTTCGACCGCACCGGCCCCGGCATCGATCACCCCATCTACTCCAACTGCCCCGAAAGCCGCTACCTCAAGGTCCTCTGGGTGCGGATGACATAGTCTTATGGCTACTCGAGACAATATGGGGTGTTGTCGACTGTGTCTGGAACAGCATCCATTGGTGGATTCTCACATTATACCAAGTTTTCTCTACAAGCCGTTGAAAGAAAAGGATGGGTTTTATTTTCAGCTCTCAACTGGGGATAAAAAAGAATCCAAAGTTCAGAAGGGGGTTACCGAGTATCTGTTTTGCAAGAAATGTGACAATGAACGGCTCCAAAAGAACGAAGATTACTTGGCCCGTTTGATACTTGGTGGGACAAGCTTTCGAGGATCAAATCTTGGTTCTAGTCGAAAGATTGAAGGTTTAAATTATCAAAAAACTAAATTGGCTCTGCTTTCAATTCTCTGGAGAATGAGTCTTTCTAAGCATTCACTGTTCAATGAAGTGACGCTTGGTCTTAAGCATGAAGAGGCATTGCGGTGTGGGATTATGGGGAGCCAGCAGTTCGGTGAGGAGGAATATCCAATTCTACTTACAGCACCACTCTTTCAGGGGAGATTTCTTGCTGACTGTATTATGGGCCCAAGTCGCACGAAGGCGGAGGGGAACACCGTCTATAGATGTGTGCTCGCGGGCTTCCTGTTTTCTTTCGCTGTGGGCTCGAATCGTCTTTCGGGAAAGGCGGCGGAGTTAAATCTTCGCAAGGATGGCTCATGGGTAATTTCTTTGATAGACGTAAACGACATCCCTTTTTTGCGGACGGCCTGTGTTCAGATTGGTCAACGTATTCAGGAACTTTAGAGAAAGTAGTGAAGTATATGGCTAAGTCCTTTAGTGATATGCTTAGTTGCCACATCATACCAATCGACTACTCATTCGGTATGCCAGCGACTGCCATAAAGCTAGAGGCAGATTTGGTGAAGAAGGTCATAGCTTTGAAGCCGAAGGAAGAGAGCATCTCGGCCTATGTGCGCGAGTTGATTGAGAAGGAGTACCGGGCCCGCGAACACCGGGCGGCGGCCAATCTCTATCAGCAGTTTTTGTATGAAAATCCTGAAGAGCGGACGGCCATGGAGGTATGGGAGTCGGCACCGTTGAGTGACGAGGTGGAGCCACGTAAACCATGAAGCGCGGCTCCGTTGTCTGGGTGGATTTGAGCGACACTACTCCGCCGGAAATGGGGAAGGTGCGGCCGGTAATCGTAATCTCCGGTACGGCTCACAATGAGGTGCTCAACACGGTGGTGGTTGTGCCGACCTCCAGCGTCGCGCCGGAAATCTGGCCATTGCGTTTGGCCGTCGGCAGCTTCGCTGGCAAAGAGAGCTTTGCCGTGATTCCGGGAATAAGGCAGGTGAGAAAGGGACGCTTGCGCGGCGCCCTCGGACAACTTTCGCACGAGCAGCTCCTGGCCCTCGATGAATGCCTCGAGGCTTATTTGCGGTGAGCAACAGATTTATGAAACGGACAACTGGTACCATTTCGATCCGATTCACTCCGGCTGAAAAGCGCCGCATCACAGTCTTCGTGCGCAAGAGTCGTCTCACCCCATTGGCGTATATCAAGTACGCGGCGCTCTCAGATCGCCTTGAGTCGCCCCACGCGAATCTCGTGCGCTTGGAAAAAGTCGCCGCAATGTTGCTGACGGCCGTCCAGAATGAATTCGGTTTTCGAGTGGGGCATGGCTGTAGGTAAGTGCAGCGGAAGCACGGGGCCAAATGATTTTGACGAAGTTAGGATGAGAGAGGGAGCGCAGTCTTTTGACTTCGCCACGCTCGACGAGCTCAGGGCTTCAACGAACCTGCCTCACGCGTTTTCCTTATGTGCGGTTGCGGTTATTTCGGTGCGGCAATCACCTCGGCGGTGTTTTCCTCGCGTAGTAATGTTCTGGCCAGCGCTTCGACTTCCGCGCGGGTGACCTGCGCGTAGGCGGTGCCAATCGTCACGTCGTCCGTGAATCCCTCGGGTTTGCTTTGGGACTCGCGGAGACGATCGAGCCACCATGCGTTGGATCCCAGATTGATCTCTGCCTCACGCTTGAGGGGCTGGAGCGCCCGGTGCATTTCATCGTCAGTAACGCCGCCGCCGGCCAGCGTCGCCGCGATTTGCCGGATGGCCGTCGCGCAACGATGGGCGGCGCGTGGCTTCGTCTCGACGGTGCAACCCAGCATCAGTCGCCAGGGCCTGGTGACATGATCGGAAAGGGGCGTGATACTGGGTGCGTAAACTTCGCCCATCTCCTCACGCAGTTTTCCCCAGATGCGAAACTCCAGGATGCGGGCCAATACGGCCAGGCGTGCGTTGTCCTCGGCCCCCGGCTTGTCTTCCATCGGCCACATGAAAGAGACGGCGGAAACGGTATTGAATCCTTGAAAATCCACGTGTTCGCGAAAACCAGTGCGAGGCGTGATGGCCCGTTGTTCGGCCAAGGTGTCGATGGTTTCACGGGGTGGGAAAGCCCCGACGGATTTGGCCACCGTCGCAATGGTCGCCTCGATGTCGCAATCACCCACGATCGTGATTTCGATAGGGCTTTGTGCGAGTTGCGGTTTCAGCCACGTCCGCATTTCGTCACAAGTGGGACTGAACCCCTCGGGTTGGGTGGCGTGATGCATGGTTATATGATCGTTCGACGAGCGTTCCAAGAGCGTTCCTTCGGCGACGGCGCGAGCCACGCGCTGGTGTTGGGCCACGTCGGTCTCGATGTAGCTGCGGATTTCTTCCTCGATATTGCCGCGGTTGCCGGGGTGGGTGAGCGTGGCGGCGAAATAGCGGAGTACTTGGGGCAAGTTCGTCGTCTTGGTTTCGTTCAACAGATAAAAATAATCCGGGGTGAAACCATAAAAAACATCGAACTCATATCCAGGCGGTTTACCGGCACCCGCGTATTCCGGATGTCCCTCCAAGCCATCTCGCAGTAATGAGAATAATGAATAGAGAAGCCCCGGTTTCCCCTTTGGGGTCCCGAGCGCACCATGGCCAAAATTCAAAACGGTCTTCACCCAGTCGCGCTCGGTGTCCGTGTGCTTGATGTTTAGGCGGACTCCGTTGGCAAAGGTAACGAACCAGGTGTCCAGTGCCACATCGTGCCGGCGCGATGTCACCATGCCGGCTGGGCCGAAATCAGTGAAAGGGAAGGGGGCCGCTTCCTCAATGTCTTTGGCCGGTTCGAGGGCGGCGAGGCGGGCCTCGAGCATCGTCTGCGCGAGATGCATTTTATCTGCTTTTTTCTGTTTGATGGGTCCCGTGGCGATGACGCGCAGCCGATGCCATGGCCAAGCGTTGCGCAGGGCTGTGCGACATAGCTCCGGCGTAAGTTCGCCCAGGATCTGTTCCTTCAGGACCCGTTCCTCATCTGCCCCCATGAATACCACACCGCTGGCCGTCGCGTGGGCGATGCCCTGCGCATACTGGGCGGCGTTCAAGCGATCCGCTTCGATTGCGCTATACGCCGCGAGGTCGCGTTTTTTGGCGACGTAACGTTCGAGCTCACGCGTCCCAAATCCCTCCATCCATGCGCGGCGAAACTCATGCTCGATGGAGAGCGCGGCAACCTGCAGATGCTCGGGCCCAGTTGAGAGCCGGAGGAGCGGTATGTCCCAACCCGGAATGTCATGCGCTGTCCAGGCATCCAGTCTGGCCGGTATATTCGCGTTATACCGGGCTTCAATTAGTTCCAGTGCGGCGGTGAGAGCGATCTGTTGCCGCCGCCGCTCCCTCGAGTCGGGACCGGAGCGCGGGACGTTATTGGCCACCGTGACATTAACCTGCGTTTCCTGCGGCCATTCGATCACGTTGAGCGCCGGTTCACGTCCTGCGATGGGGCGCGGATCCGGAATTGCCGGCGGCATTTCAGCGGGGCCGCGGCCGGCCAAACTGGCGAAGTGCTTTTTCAACAGGGGTTCGGCCTCCGCTGCGGAAATATCTCCGGCCACAACGACGATCATACGTTCGGGCCGGTACCAACGATCATAGAAAGCGCGGAGTTTGTTCGGTTTTGCCTCGGTAATTTGCCGGATGGGTTCCCCCATGTTCCACCATTCGAGTCGCGTTGCGTTGAAGACGCTGTTCAGCACATCATAGGTGAGAGCCCGTCCCGCTGGTGGTAGGTGGTCCAGCTCTTCACTCCAGTTTGTCATGAGCGAGCTGCCGGCCCGCACACGGTATTCCTGCAAGATGACTGCGCTCTCCTGTTTGACTTCCTCCGGATCGAAGAGAATGCCATCGGCGATATTACGCAGGATCTGCACGCCGGTTTGCAAAGCTTCGGGTTCATCGGTGGGCAGATCGTTGAAATTATAGGTCGTGGTGAATAGTGAGGTGGTGGCGTTCACATGCGAACCGAATTGCAGACCCAGCCCGCTGAGCCGGCTGATCAGAGTTTGTTTCGGAAAATCGCGGAGTCCATTGAAGGCCATGTGCTCGACATAGTGCGCAAAGCTTCGTTCGTCGTAGTGTTCGAAATATCGGCCGGCTTCGACGAGCAGGAAGACACTGGCCCGACGGGTCGGCACCGGATGCGGCAGGATGGCGTAACGGAGTCCGTTGTCCAGCCGACCCCACGTGATGCGCGAATCGGGCGCCAGATCACTGTGCTCATGAGGTAAGTCGCGTGGGACAACCGTCGTCGGTGCCGGTCCCACTTCAGGCATCGAACGGACACCGGGGGGGAGCCACGATGGCTTGAGCTTAGCTACGGATTCCACGCTAACCGCATCGTGCAGCAGGGCCTCGATCGTAGCGCCCGTCAGTTTTTTGTAGGCCTGCGCGACGGTGCGCCTATCCGTTTTGGTGACGGGTGTTTTTCGGATCTCGGCGAAGAGCTTCGCCAGAAAATTTTCACCGTGGTGCTCGACCATCAACCGCACCGCCTGCGTGGCAAACGCACGCTGAGCCTCGGCGAGACGGCCAGATTCTGCCGGAGGTTTCGATGCTTTCTTGCCATCGTCCACCCCGCCCAAATCAACCGCCGTGCGTAGATCGGCCACTTCCAACAAAGCTTCGTCGACTCCGAACGCACGCCGCGCCTCCTCCGCGCCCACGCGGGCCTGCGCCACCTGCCAGGCAAGGTAACGAGTCGTTCCTTCGCTGAACCAATGCTGCTCAGTATTCGCGATCACGCGTTCGCGCAAACCCACTTCGATGAGATTAAGCAGCATCAACCGCGCGATCGATTTCTGGTCGAGGGCGGGGGCCGTGGTCGCGCCAAACGAATCTCTCATGGCGCGCACGGACTCGTCGAAAATTGCCGTCACCACCTCGCCAGCTGCCAGACCTGCGTGTTCCGGCTTGATGATAAAGGGAAACAACACTGGCCCGGCGGCGGGTTCCGGCGCGATCAGGCGTTCTTGCGGCGCCGCGGACGAGCGCGGAGTCGTCCGCCCGCTGAAAACTGTTCCCGTAGCCCCATTGCTGGTGGCAAAAGTGTAGTTCAATCGCAAGGCATCGAGCTGGTTTTGGTGCTGCGCCAGATCCTCTGCCGACCAGGAGGGAGCGCCGCGCAAGGTCCAATCGAAATGCACCAGGTCCTCATCTTTTGTCGTCGAAAATCCCGGGATTTTTTCTCCGGCCAACAACCGCTGGCGCAGGTCGGCCTTGTTCCAGAGGGTCACGCTTTTGATCTGGCGGTTGGTGCGGGCGTTCGCCACCCAGGCTTCGGTCTGCGATTTGAATTCATCGATCAAGTGGAGATAGTGATCGTAGCATTCGATTTGCAACGGCGTCGGAGCATCCAAACCCAGCGCTTTGGCCGCAGCGGCGAGCCAAGCGTCCCGGTTTTCCCGAAAATCACTTTCGCTCAGGGGGCCATACACTTTTGGCATCACCCAGACTGCCGACGACTGGGCGATTGCGTCTTGATTTAACTCGGAGACTCGCGGCGCAAGCGCTTCGACAATGTCCGCCTGATCAGCGGAAAATTCAAAGCGCACTCCGTCGATTTCCCGGGTCAGTCGTTCGGCGCATGCGGATGGAGCGACCGCAGCCACCGACGTGACGAGAGCGAGCATACTGCTGAAGGCAATCCATCGAAAATGAGGGCTACGGACAATGACACGGAATTGCATGGGGGTGGGACGACTGAACAGGTCTAACTGATTTGCGCCAAGAACGAACATCAGGCCGTGGGACGCTGGTGAGGGACGATTTATTCATTTCCTGCCGCTGTTGCATACGCGTCCCACTCCAAGGTCCGCGCGCTGGTGAAGCTGCGTGGCTCGCCGCTGATCGGATCGCGAAAGGCGATTGATTTCGCGAGGAGCTGCAGCGGCTTGGTGTAGTCGTCGGTGTTCTCGGCCAAATGCGTTGGATAAATTTGATCGTGACGAATGGGAATGCCGAGCGCGGCACAATGGGCACGTAATTGATGTTTGCGGCCGGTCACGGGTGAGAGGCCGTAGCGCGCCCAATCGCCTTGCACCTCCATCAGTTCGATTTGCGTTTCGGAGTTGGGCTCTCCGTCGACTGTGCGCACTTGCATGAAGTGCGCGGGGTTTTCTTCCAAGCGGCTGCGATAAGTCATCGGCAATTTGAATTCCGGACGCCACGGCGCGATGGCTTCATAGCGCTTCTCAATTGATTTGGTGAGGAAAAGATCCTGATAGGTGCCACGGGTGGAAGGCTGAATCGTGAAGACCACCAAACCGGCGGTTTCGCGGTCGATCCGGTGGATCGGCGACAATGTATCGATACCGAGCTTGCGTTTGAGCCGCACCAATAAGGTTTCCTGCACATAGCGACCGGAAGGGATGACGGGAAGAAAATGCGGCTTATCCGCGACGACAATATACTCGTCTTGGAACAGCACGGTTTCTTCAAAGGGAATACGCGGCTCAGCTTCCAGTGCGCGATAATAGAAGAGACGGAGATGCGGTTGGTAAAGTCGTTCAGCGTTCACTGGGACGCCATGCTCATCCACCACCTCGCCCGCTTGCATCCGGGCAGTCCACGTTTCGGCAGTGATGCCGGGAAAACGTTGGACCAAGAATTCCGCCATCGTCCGCCACGCCCCGACCGGCAGGACCACGCTGCTCGGACTCACGCCATCACGCGTCGGCAGTGGCGCGGGTTTGGTGGGCGACGGCTGGTGGTGGGGCATGCTTGGTTCTGATGTAGGAGCTTGCTTGCAGGCGACTCAAAAGGTGAGCCGTTGGCGGACGTCATGGATTGCCTATAAACAGGCGCCTACAAAGAGAGTGGAGGGTTGCTTCGTAGCCGCATTGGAGCGAATGCGACAATGTGGTTCCTCGGTTCGCGCGCACCACGTTTTCGGGCTTTGCCCTCAAACGCGGCTACGACAATCCACGACACTGTCGCGGCGCGGCGACGAGCGCCGGCCCTACGTTCAGAAATTGCCACTCACTTCACCTCCAACCCGATACTCTCCGAGTGGCTGTTGAATTCCGGGGCGTACATGCACTGGATCTCGGCGATGCCACTCTGGTAATTCCCTTTCAACTGGACGCGCGTCGAATATTCGAAGACGTAGACGCCCTTCGGCAGGTAATCGATGAAGAAGTGGGAAGCCGTATCGCGCGTACTTTCATAGTAGGCGAGGCCGTCCTGATATTTGTACTGGCTCAACACGTTCACCGGCTCGGTGCCGCTGCCGCGCTGGTCCTTCAGGTGGACGTATTCCATGTCGCGATCAGTGCGCAGCTCGAGGCGGACCACCAGCTCGTCACCCACGGCCAGTGGCCCAGACACGGGTTTCAACTCCTGGCCTTTTTTCGTGGTCTCCTTCACCCAAAGTGTCTTCTTCAATTTCAACGGGGTGCCTTCGTGCGGCGTGACCTTGGTCATGTCCTCAAGGTACTGCCAGTGCACGCTGCCCCAACTGATACCTTCGTCCACCTTCTTCACGGTGATCGCACCCATCGCGGGCTTGATCTCGCTGCGAATAAATTTCTGCTCGTAGAAACCGGTACCGGCTTCGACCTTCTCTGGTTTGATCGTGTTGCCGCCGAGGGAAACTTCGACGAGGGCGTCGCGAGCGAGCAGGTTGGTGCCGTGCAGGAGCAAACTGTAGATCGCATCGGCGGTGGCCTTGGTCGTTTTCCAGTCCTGAGTTTGCTTTTGTTTCAAGAGCCAGACTTTGCAGTCCTCGACTGCTTGAGCGTCGTGCGCCACTTCGTCGAAGGCCTCGATCATCATCGCCTGGGTTTCGATTGGAGCCTGATACCACCACCAGCTCAGCTCTTGGTCGCGCCAGAACATGCCCATTTCTTCGTTGGTCACACTGCGTTCCTTGAGCGACTTCATGATGGCCAGAGGAATTTCTTTGTCGCCAAACCGTTGGAGCGCGAGAGCGAGGTGGGCTTGGCTTTGGCGGTTGTTTACCTCCAGCCAGTACTTGCGTGATTGGCGAAGGAAGAAGTTTACGCCGTCTTGGTACTCTTTCGCGATAGGCTGGTCTTGGAGGAAGAAACTGCGGCCGTAGAGATAGAAGGCATCAGTGGCGCCCGGGACGTAGAGTTCAGGATGCGACTGGCTGATGATTTTCAGATAATCTTTTTCCATCCAGGCGTCGAGGGCGGTAAGTGATTTGACGGCCGGTGCTGCGTCGATTTCGACTCCAAGGTGACGTAGACGACCGAAGCCAGTGGCGATGTAGAGACTGATGTATTCGTTCCACAGGCCGCCGGGGAACCACGACCACAAGCCGTCGCTGAACTGGCGCTCGGAAAGTTGGCGGAGAGTGCTGGCGGTTTCTTCTTCCAGTCGGTTGGCGTCGAAGAGCAGGCCGACGTTTTTGCGTCTTTCGCTTTCTGAGTTTGATTGGCGGAGCCACGGGGTTTCCTCGAGCATCACTGATTTCAGGTCCTGATTTTTCATCAGCGTGCTGTCGAGGGCAGGCGTGTTTTTCCAGAGATCGAATGTGCGGCGAATCTTCGGATCCGATTTCGCGATGTGGCGGGCGAGCGAATTCGCGTAGAGCCGGTTGAAGAGTTGCTCGCTGCACTCGTACGGATATTCCATCAGGTAGGGCAGGGCCATCACGGCATACCACGCGGGCTGCGACACCATCTGCACCGTCAACGACTGGTTGCGCAGCGTATCTGACTTACCGGACTCGCTGAGCTTTTTGAAATCGATCTGCTTGGTCGTCTTGCCGCGGATGGGCAAGGGAAGTGATTCCGTGACGAGAATGCGTTTGCTGAGTACGGGCAGAAAACCTTCCTCGCCGTCGCTGTTATTCTTGGTGGCGCCGACGGCTTTGTAGGTGAGAAAACCCATGCCGTCGGGAATCGAGATGCGCCACGAGTAGGAACGTGATTGTTTGGCGGGCACGTCGAAACTTTGCTCGGTGATGCGATTGCCCAGCGCATCGTCCACGGATTTCAGTGAAGCGGCATCGGCGAACGTGAGCCGGACTTTTCCCAACTGCGGTTTGTCCGACTGGTTGCTGACCTTGACGGTGAACTCAATCGCATCGCCCTCACGTACGAAGCGCGGCGGGTTGGGCTCGACCATCAAATCTTTGGCGGTGACTGCGCTATCGGTGATCAGACCCGAGCGAAGTTGCTTGTCGTGCGCAAAAGCGAGGAAGCGCCATTGCGTGAGCGTTTGCGGCATGGTGAATTTAATTTTCACCTTGCCCCGCCAGTTCATGTGCAGGTGTGGGAAAAAGAAAGCGCTCTCACGGAGATTTTTCCGGGCGGTGATTTGCTGCAAATCAGGCACGCCACTGGGAGCGTCCGAAATATTGCCTGAGTTGGAACGATGGCCGCGACTACTGCCGCCAGTCGCAGATGCGACATCACGCAGTGCAGTGCGGATACGGGTGCCGGCAAAGGTGTCTTTTGCTGCGTAACCATTTTCCTCCTCCGCTTCGACGATGAATGGTGAAAGTTGCCAATAGTCGCCTTGATCATCGTGTCTGATGATGTCATCAATTTCTTCAGCGGCCGGAGCTGCGGGCTGCGACCACCAATTGGAATCAAAAATTCCTGGATTGAAGTTCCGGTGTGTCCAGTAGACGGGGCGAGAGTGAATGCGCCAAGAATTGTCGTAGGTGTTGAAATGGTGTCGGGCATTGTGAAATTGCCGGCCTCCGGCGGGGCCTTTTCCAGAGGGTATTTCGAAGAATTTTGGCCAGTTGAGCTGCGAATACTGATCGAGCGAAGCGTCGTAAAGGGTGGCGACCAATTCTGCCGACGGGTTTTCGCCCCGGGTGTCTGTAATGTTGAGCGTCCAAGTTTCTTTCTGTCCGGGCAATAATTTCGAGCGGAAGCGTGACCATTCCAGATTGAGCTTCTGGTCTGAAGCATCGAGCTCCACCAATTCCGTGTACAGGTATGCCCGGTTTTCGCGGACCTGCATGACCTGTATGGTTACGCCGTGCAGCAGTTCCTCGGTGAGGGGAAGTTCGATGGATTGCTGGGTTTGGTTGGGAGAGGTCCAGTAACTATCGAGCACGATTCCGTTGCTTTCCAAAACTACAAAGGCGCGGCCAGCCTCATAGCCTGTGCCCCAAACGGCGTGAATAGATTTGCCCCGTTCGACGGAGAGATTTTCCACCTTGAAGAAACTGGTGAGCTTGGTGGTACAGCGCTTCGAGGAGGGATCGATAACGTGGATAGTGCGTTTGGCTGTGACCATCTTACCAAAACGATCTTTGGTTTCCAGTGAGGCTCGGTAAATTCCAGCAGATAGCAGAATGGCGACCGAACAAGTCCCTTTGTCATTACTCTTGAATGACTGATTCGTCACGGTATCGCCGGAGTCCCATGACTCGGGATTGGCAGGATCGACCGACGGTTGTGCAGAGCGAGACCACTGGGTTATTGAACCTGGCAGAGGCGACCTCGTCGCTTGGACCGGTTGCTGGAGGGTTGTAATGGTCAGGGTGCCCGAAACGGATTGGGGCGTGCCATCGAGCGTACTGGTGCTGAGGGTAAACTTGACTGGCTTCGCGGGAGTTTGCCAATCATCAGCGAAAAGCGATGCCTGCAATGCTGTGTAACCAGCCTGCATCTGAAGGTGGACGGAGCGAGTTTCACCGGTTGTGTCAGTCACGTCGGCTGATATTTGATAGGAAAAGACCGGCTCAAGTTTCTCGGGGATGGAGCGATCGGGTGCCGCGTTGAATTCGATACTGAATGTTCCGTCGCTGTTTGTGACTGCGGTGCCGTGAGCGATGGCCGCAGTGGAAGGCGACTGCCACCACCAGCACCAGGCAGGGAGGCGTGCCCCGCGTTCGATGCGCCATTGCACTTTGGCTCGACCGATGGCTGCACCAGTGTAGGCGATAGCCTTGCCGCTGAGACGTACGGAACTATTGAGTTTAGGGGCTTCCTGTGGAGCGGGTAGTTCGACGAGAAATTTCGGGCGTTTGTATTCTTCGACAAGAATGCGCGTCGCTCCTTCCGGGCCCTCATTGACTCCGATCGACATGACTCCCGTATTCCGGTCGCGGGGGGCGGTGAAGGTGCCGCTAAACGAACCGAAGACGTTTGTTTGATGGGAGGCTCGGGCGATTTCCAAACCGTTGGCGTCAGAGAAAATGACCTCGATATTCTTCTGGGTGAGAACCGAGCGGGAGCCATCCTGCTCATTCCCGCGGTAGGCAATACCTTTGTAGTTGATGCTCTGGCCGGGGCGGTAAATGGCCCGGTCGGTGAAGAAGACGGCCTCTTGGTAATCCGCTTCCCTGACCTTGGGTTTGTTGTGGTAGAGTGAACCGTGGTTGGAAATTGATTGTCCTTGGCACTCTGCGATAAAGATGAACTGATCCGCTTTTTTCGGAATGCTGAAGTGCCCGTTTTTATCCGTCAGTTCATCGGTCGTAATTTTTGTCCAAGTTTCGCCCGTTCGGCTCAAAACATGAACGCTGGCACCTGCGACCGGCTCGCCGCTGCCGGCTTGGAGAACGAAACCACCCTGCGTACCTGTCTTGCGTAGATCTTCGGTGATCAGGGCAAGGTTGCTGACCCAGACGGTGGTAAGGGAGAGTTGGTTGTCCCCACGGCTGAAATCGGGAAGGTGACTGGCGATGATACAGTAGAAACCAGGGGCTAAGTCGGTGGGAGCCGTGAGGGAAACGGTATGGGTTTGAAAGTCGGTGCTCGCCGGCAAATCTTCAACCCATTCGCGCGTCGGTTGACTTGCCAGAAACTTGAAGGAGAGCACGCGATCAACGTTGGACACATCGTAATTCGAACTCCGAAGAAACTCCTCGAAATCGACCCGCACAGCGCGGAAATAGACCTTGGTCACATTTTGGTAGGTGACGTCGAGCGTGGGCCAAGGGGCGTTCCAGACAAATTCAGTGGAGACCCGAGCCGACTTGGTTTCGATCTGCTGGAGGAGGTTGAAACACATCGTCCCGCCTGCGGTGTTGGGATAAGCATCAAGACCACGCTGCGCGATGGCGTGGGCTTCGGCCGGATGGCCGTCACTGTTAAGCAGGCTGGCGAGATTGGCCCGGGCGCGAGCGGAGATTTCGTGCTTTTCGTTTTTGGCGATGAAGTGCTCGAGTGAGGTTTTGAAACGGTCAGGCTTGGCATCGCCCACGGCGGAGTTGAAACCGAAAACGAGTCGAGCGAGATCAGCATCATACAAGGCGGAATGGTCGGCGTCAGCGTGGTGATAACGGAGGAGTTTTTGATAAAGGCGAACGGCTTTCAGGACAGGGGAGGACGTGTCAACCGCTTCTCTTTGCGTGTTGTTGTCAGGCTGCCAGGCAAGGAATTCGTCTGCGTCAGCAAAAATGGCGCTGTTGGCGTCGAGCTCGAAGGCATCCTCAGCATGGACGCTCCCTTGCTCGCCCGTTTGGTAGAACAGTAGTGCTTGATGG
>JANYCF010000075.1 GCA_025360455.1 Opitutaceae bacterium
TGCCTGCGCCGGTGGCGCCGGTGCTGGTATTCGCCAATACGCGCACGCCATCAATCGGCTCAGCCGTGCCGCCACTCGTCACGAGCACTCGCAGGCGTTTCTCTGGCTTCGCCAACGCGGCTTCTATCGCCGCCACAATCGCAGTCGGCTCAGCCAGTCGGCCTTCACCGACTTCACCGCACGCCGTACGGCCCACACCGGCTGGCAAAAACTTCACGCCCCAGGATTTTAATTTCTCCACCGCCACGACAGTCGCCGGGTGCGACCACATTTCCGGATTCATCGCGGAAGCGATCAACCAAGGTTTGGTTCGATCATGGGCGAGAAAGAGCGAGCCGGGCAAGTCATCGGCCAAGCCCGCCGCGAGCCGGTTGATGGTGTTCGCCGTGGCGGGCGCAACGATCACGACGTCCGCCCACCGCGATAGATTGATATGCTCCATCGCTGAACCTGGCGCAAAAACATCCGTCATCGCGGCTGAGCCGGTCAGACCTTCCAGTGTCGCCGGGCCGATGAACTTCAGCGCCGATGGCGTCGCCACCGTGCGCACCTTGTGGTCATTCTGCACCAAGCGAGAGACGGCATCGCACGCCTTGTAGCACGCGATGGAGCCGGTGAAAATAAAGAGGATGTTAGCGCCGGACATTGTCGATGAGCCTTACTCCCTCGAGGTGCACGGCACCGAGCCGCACGCCATCACGTTCTTCCACGTAATCCACCGTAAATCCAGCCACCTGCAGCAACCGTACCGCATCAGCGGTCGTGGACGCCGCGCGCAAAATCTGGGGAAACTTAACCGCGTGCGCACGCCCCGCCGACGATAAACGCCGGTTGCGAGAACTCATCGCGAGCCCGTCGGGATCGCGCACAGTTTCGCAGTGCACAATTTCCACTGGCAACAGCAGCGCTCTTACCATGCCGTCCACGAGCTGAAGTTGCTGCCAGTCTTTCTCGCCAAAGTAAGCGCGGTGCGGCTGCACGAGATTGAGCAACTTCAACACCACCGTGAGTACGCCGTCAAAATGTCCGGGCCGATGCGCGCCTTCGAGCACAGTGCTCAGCTCATTTTCCGTCACGCGATAACGATACTTGTCCGGATACATCTCCGCCGCCTCCGGCACGATCACATCATCGACCAAGCCGCTGGCCAATGCGAGGTCCGCCTCCAAGGATCGCGGATATTTCACGAGATCATTCGGATCATTAAACTGCGCCGGGTTGACGAAAATGCTTAGTACCACGCGTTCGTTCTCCGCTCGCGCCCGCTTCAGCAACTGGTGATGCCCCTCGTGCAACGCGCCCATCGTGGGCACGAAACCCACGCTTTTCCCGGCGAAATTATTTCCGGTCCGCGTCACGCGCCACTCGTGCATTTTGTGGTGAACTCTCATGCGATTACCTCCTCGCGCGCCGGAAATTTCGCCGCCCGCACGTCGCGCGCATAGTTGTTCAACGCCGACAGAATTTCGCCGTGCCCATCGAGATAGCGCCGCGCAAACCGCGGACGGAACTTCGCATCAAGCCCGAGCAGATCAGTGATCACCAATACCTGGCCGGACGTACTGCCGCCCGCACCGATCCCAATCGTCGGAATCGTGAGCGCCGCCGTGACTTCCGCGGCGAGCGCAGTCGGCACACATTCCAACACGAGCGAAAATGCCCCGAGTTCTTCGAGCCGTTTGGCGTCAGCCTTCAATTGCGCGGCCTCATCGACGGAGCGACCTTGCAGATGATAGCCGCCCAGCTGATTGATCGATTGTGGTGTCAGGCCGAGGTGACCCATCACCGGAATCCCACTGCCGACCAAGTGCGCAATCACATCTTCGTGACCGGCCACGTTTTCAAGTTTCACCGCCGTCGCGCCGGCCTGCAGCAAGGCACCGGCGGCACGCGTCGCTTCTTCGAGCCCTTTCCGGTGCGCGAGGAAAGGCATGTCAGCAATTACGACCATGTCCGGCGCGCCACGACGGACAGCGGCGGTGTGCAGAACCATCATTTCCAGCGTGGCGTGAACGGTGGACGGCAGACCGTGAACGACCATGGCCAAGCTGTCGCCCACGAGGATCGCATCGGCTTCGGATTCGGCGACGGTGCGTGCCGTGAGGGCGTCGTAAGCCGTGACGACTACGATCGGTTTTAGATCCCGGCGAGCCCGGGCAAATTCAAGGATACTTTTCATATCGCCTCCGCCATGGTTCCATCGTCGGCAACCTGCGAGGCGGCCCCACTCTCAGCGAGTGTGGTGGCGGGAGCTGGACTTTGAAGTGCTTGTCGCATGGCGATCAGGCCTGGTTATCCGAGGACGTTGAGATGAACTGTAACTGAATCCGGTCGCGCACGAGTTCGCGCCAGACAAGGTCCACGGTGCGAATCCCCCGCCCAAGGGCAAATGAAAACTCACAACCATACGGCCGGCCAAAGCAGCTGATTCAAGTCATTCAATCTCAGCGCCGATAGCCGTTTGCTGCGTTGTCAGAAATGTCTTAATGAGTGCTCCCTGCCCGCAGACGGTGACATGCTTAAATCGTTTAAACCAATCATCAACCGGCACGGTCGGATTCGTTTCGATCCAGTGGAGAACCTGCATTAAATCCTCCTGCGTGATGCTTCTTTTGAACACTCGGTCCAACAAATGGGCGAGCAACTCGGCGGGAAGTCAGACCGCTGTATTTTTGGCATCGAGCTGGTGGATCGGCTTCCCGTAATAACCTTCCATAAACTGTTTTTTCAGCTCCTCGGCTTTGCGAGCATCGTCGGCGACAGCCAATTGTCCGGCTATCTTGCCCAGTTTGGTTAACGGCAATGGCTTCACAGTAAGACTCAGTTGAACGAAGATTAAGCGCTTTGGCTGCTTTCGCCATGGTCCTAAGTGTTATCGCGGTATTCTTTCCGTCGAGAATCCGCCGGACCGAATTACGTCCGGTTTTTGTTTTCTTGGCAAAGGTGGAGATGCTCAGGTGCTCCGCCGCCATTTTGTACCGAATCGCATCGGCGAGGGATTTCTTCAACTGGAGCGCGCTCATGCACAGACAGGTGGTCCAATTTTGGCCCATCGTCAAGGCAGCTTTGTCGGTTCCGAAAACCGCAGAAACACAGGGAATCATAAATGCACGAAATCAACATTAGGGTTGATTTCGTGCATTTATGAACGCGCGACCAAAGTCATTGCGCCAAACGAAAAGCACCCGGTGGGTAAATAAAATTGCAGGCGAAAATCGCCGTGTTTTCGTGGAGAAAAAATGGGTCGCGATTCGAATCGAGCGTGCAGTGCAGGATGATATTTGCTGCTACTATCACGGTCACCGCACTCCCGGCCTGTGACGGCTTTAAAGCCTCGCCTCCAACACCTCGTGCCAGACCGTCACAAAAACACCAGTCTCGAGAGACGGCAGGTACCCGCCGAATCCTGGCTGAAGAATTGCTGCGTAGCTCGATTGTAGGCCAACGGGCAAAATGTCTTTTCTTCAAAAACGCGCGCGCCGTCGACGATGTCCCAAGCTGTGAAACCGGCAGCACCACTCCACGCGAAAAGATAATGATCGAATTCCAGTACACCCTGGACCGCGAGTTTGGTATTCTGCAACGCGGCCTCGGGTGTCGTTGCAGGTTCAGTCGGACCAAATGGGCCGATAATCGAAGGATGCTCGTTCCCATTGGTCACGTCCACGACTCGAACTGCTGGCAGCAAAGAGTAGTCGTCCTGCCCTACGCCCCAAGCAGCCAACTGACAATTATTCAGCCAGCAAAGCGGACCGTCCCAATAATAGCTACGACTGACATCCGAACGTTTCGTCACTCCATCTTCCGATTCCCAAATGTTTTCGATCAGCCAGTTGCGCAGGCTCCAAGTACTAACAACCCCGTGCGGACTCCAAACCCAGCCATTGTCGGCTATCCACTCGTTGTTCGACGATATCGCGAGACCACAATGAAAGTAATCAAGATAGTGCGGCGGCATCTCCTCGCCCTTAACAAAGGCTGTTGGCGCGCGTGGCGTCAGCAGACGACCTGTACGCGGATCAGAGATATCGAGCCGGTTCCAATCGGTAGCGTGTACCAGCAACGTTTCTCCGTCATGTTCGAAAAATGCGGCAGGAAAACGGCAATGTTCATTGCGATAATCGCCGCGCTTTAAAGCCATGGTCACCTTGCCGGATGTTATTTCGATCACCACGCCAATTTCACCAAACATCGTCGCAATCACGGCAAAGACTCCGGATTTAGAAACGACAAGCGAAAGCTCCACATCAATCGGAAGCCCCAGTTCGGCGACTCCACTGATACGACGGCAATCTTCCGTCACGAAGTCTATTCGCAACAATTCATTCCGATCCGTCAAGACCAGCCAATGGCTGCCGGATGCCGCATGAATCGGAGCGATCCTCACCACGCGAGCTGCATCGGGCAATGGTGACACCGTGGTTGAACACATCTGGAGTCCGGCATCTCTAATTTTATATCCCGGTACGCCCCAGTCTCCGATCCGTTGGCCGCCTTCTTCCATCTCCAGAAAGCATTCTTCACATATACTGACCTTAGGAGTATTTATTCCGCTCCCTATTTCGTCACATGCCTTGCAGAGCAAACTTCGGTCCAGTCCACTGCCTGAAAAACAGCGATAATAATCCCCTTTGCCAGATGCAGAGCCCTTTCGATTCTCCCACAAGTGCGAACACACCTCGAACAAGTTGACTGCATCAGGGTGCGAACAGCTCGGTTTTGGCAACATAATCGCACCAAACATCATGCCTTTCCCACGAGCGCAATCTAGGAAGTGCAGTCATGAATCTCCTTCAAGACGTCGTCTCCTGACTCTCGATTAGAAGGGCTAGCCGAGAATAAAAAAGCCCGCGGCTCGGGTAGTCGCGGGCTGGGAATCGGGTAGAGCGGGCGTTTAGTTGGCGCTCTTCTTGTCCTTCATCATCTTTTCGTGGCCGGCGGCGCACTCGGTGGGACTCAGGAAGCCGTCGGCGTCGGTGTCCATCTTGGTGAACATCGTGTCGGTCCCGGTGTCATGCTCGGCCCGGGACAGCTGGCCGTCGCCGTTCGTGTCGATGACCTTGATCTTCTCGGCCGAAGACATTTCGTCCTTCGCCGACTTGTCGCCATCCATGTCGTGGCAGGCGGTCATTTCCGCGGCGGTGACAATGCCGTCGTGGTTGGCGTCCATCTTGTCGAACATCTTCTTGGCACCGGCAGCATGCTCCGTGCGAGAGATGCGTCCATCACCATCGGTGTCCATCGACTTGAACATGGCGTCAGCGGAATGTTCGCCCGTGTGCCCGGCGAAGGCGCAGGGCAGGACGGTGACCGCGAGGCTACAGGCGATGATGAAGGAGGTTTTGGTTTTAGTAATAGTCATGGGATTAATTCTTTGGGTTAATGAAACAATGGAAAGGTCAAGGTACCCGTTCCAGAACCCTTCAGCTATACCGTGCTCACCCCAAGCGCCTGCCACAGCGAAAGGCCGATAAATTTCGCCAGTGATTCCTGACCCGACTCGCCGAAAAACTTGCGTTTCCTCGTTGTAACATTCCGCAGCTTGCCGAGCCGGCTCGCCGGCGGTTAGGGTGCCAAGTCAATGCACATTTACCTGATCCGCCATGCCCACGCTCTCGATGGGGAAGACGATGCCGCCCGGCCACTGAGTCCCAAGGGACGGAAACAAATTCGCTCGATTGCGAAACTGCTGCGGGAGGCGGAGGCGTTCGAGGCCCGTGAAATCTGGCATAGCCCGCTGCGCCGGGCCCATGAAACCGCCGGCGTGCTGGTGAAGAGTCTCCGCTGTCGCGCACGGCTCAAGGAAGTTTCCGGCCTCAAGCCGGAGGATGCGGTCGACACCATCGCGGAAAAACTCGGCGACTTGCGCCGCCCCGTGGCCGTGGTGGGACACGAACCGCATCTCAGCGCACTGGCCTCGCTGCTGGTGGTGGGATCAGCGTCACCGGTCCATTTCAAAATGAAAAAATGCGCCGTGCTCCGGCTCGACCGGGTCGGCGGCGGTTGGAGTGTGCGCTGGCACATCTCACCCGAATTATTCTGACAAGGGGTGCTGGCCAAATTACCCACCAGAACACAGACCCAATCATCAGTTGCGATTCCTTCGAAGCTGATAATGTTGCACGCCAAACCCCTTCCCTCCCATGACCAAACCGGTTTGTTATTCCACCAAAGCTTTCTCCACCGCCAGCGCCTCAGCTCCGCTCGGCGCATCCTCCATCGAACGCCGCACCCCGACCACCAGTGATGTTCAAATCCAGATTCTCTATTGTGGCGTCTGCCATTCCGATCTGCATTACGCGCGCAATGAATGGGGTTTCACGCAGTATCCGGCAGTGCCGGGCCACGAGATCGTGGGCCGCGTCACCGCCATCGGCAGCCGCGTGACCAAGTTCAAGGTGGGCGAGACTGTCGGGGTGGGCTGCCTCGTCGATTCCTGCCGCACCTGCCCGAATTGCCGCGAGGGCTTGGAGCAGTATTGCGACAATGGCATGACCATGACCTACGGCAGCACCGACAAAATCCTCAACCGCCCCACCCTCGGTGGTTACGCGCAAAGCATAGTAGTGACAGAGAGCTTCGTGCTTCGGATGCCGGCCAATCTCAATCCCGCGGCCGCCGCGCCACTGTTGTGCGCGGGCATCACGACGTATTCGCCGTTGCGTCACTGGAAAGTCGGCCCCGGACAGAAAGTCGGTATCGTCGGCTTGGGCGGCCTCGGCCACATGGGCGTGAAGTTTGCCCGCGCGTTCGGCGCCCACGTCGTGCTGTTCACCACGTCGCCGAGCAAAGCCGCGGACGCGAAACGTCTCGGCGCCCACGAGGTGGTACTTTCCACGGACGAGGCCCAGATGGCAGCCCACGCCGGCACCTTTGATTTCATCTTGGATGCGGTGTCTGCGAGCCACGACATCAACGCCTACTTCAATCAGCTGAAGCGCGACGGCAATTTGGTGCTGATCGGCGCGCCTGAAAAACCGCTGCCGGTGGCGGCGTTCCCGCTGATTTTCCGTCGTCGTTCCTTCTCCGGTTCGCTGATCGGCGGTTTGCCCGAGACGCAGGAGATGCTGGATTTCTGCGGGACGCACAACATCACGTGCGACATCGAGATGATCTGCATGGACCAGATCAACGAGGCCTACGAACGCATGCTGAAGAGCGACGTGAAATACCGCTTCGTAATCGACATGGCCTCGCTCGTCTGAGCGGGAGCCAAGTCATCGCGGCGTTCCAGCCTTCGCGCAAGGCTACGACGGACAAGAAAGCCGCTCCTGGTTGCGACATCGCCACAGTTCAACTTTTCGAGGTGCACGGGGTGAACAATTGGGGGGCACTGGACTGCCGTGGTAGGGTCGCGGGAGTAGAGGCAGAATGTCGCTGGGACTTTGCGTCCGCGCCAGGGGACAAAAAATCCCCGGGGCCTGAGCGGACCCGGGGATGAAACCGAAAACGAACGACGGCGATAATCAGACTCGCCCGGATCAGGTCGTCACTGGAAACGCCACTGTTGATTGAAGCTGGTGTTGCTGGACCACTGCTGCATGGCAGCACCATCGGTGGAGGAGCCGCCCGTATCCAGAGCTTTGCCGTTGGCGATGTTGATAATCTTGTACCAACCGCTCCCTTGCGACTGAAGGGTCCATTGTTGATTGGTGCTGCCACCGTTAGTCCACTGTCCGACAATGGAACCATCCGTGGTACGGCCCATGGAATCCAAACATTTTCCGCCGGTGACACAGGTCAATTTGGCGTTAGAGCCCACATAGGAAAGCACCCAACGCTGGTTGTTACTTCCGCCGGCGGCCCACTGGGCGACGTTTGCTCCGTCGCCAGTCGCGCCCAGATTGTCCAACGCCTTGCCGTTGGCGCGATTGATCAGCTGATAAGTACCCGCTGCGACCGGGCCACCACTACCGCCGCCACCGCTACCACTGAGCTTGGGGTAGACCGTGCTGAAATAGGAATTCGTCGAGAACGAGGTTGCTGTGGGATTGGAGGCCCAGGAAGGTGAAACCATATTCAGGACGCCGCCATCGCCGTTCCACGACCAAGCGAGACAACTCCAGCCTTTGGATTTGCCGAAATCAACGCAGCCCGACCAATCGCAAGCGCCTGCGCCGGTGCCAAACTCGCCGATGATGATCGTCTTTCCAATCGCAGCCAGATCATTCATGTCCGAAGTCTGGTAGGTGTGATTTCTCGCCTGGTTCCAATTGCCCGGATAGATGTGGGTCGAGACAATCAGATTGCCGTCAGTGATGACCGGGCTGCTGCTTTTGAACGCGTTTAATGCGGTCAGCGTTTCCTGACCCCAGCCCGGGATGTCGATCACGATCGTGCCGCTATAGACCTGCCGGACCACAGAGATCGCACTGTTGTACGCGCTGGCATAAGCGGAGGCAGTAATAGTGTGATCGCTCCACTCGTTGCAGAGATTGATCGTGAACCCGCCGCCGAGAGCGTTGTAATTGTTTTTCCACCAGTTCGCTGCCGTCATCAAATCGCTCGCGTTGTTGGATCCCCCAAATTGGTGGAAGGTACAAATAAGGTCGGTGAACCCGTTTGCCTTGGCTTGGTCGATCCAGCCTTTGGCGGTGGCCGTGCTGACGCGGCTCGTATCAATCTCGATACGCAGGCGCTTGATGTTCGGAGCCTGGCTCTTCATCAACGACCATCCCATATTGGGATTACCGTTGTTGTAGTAGGCAGGCTGAAGGTTGGCGCCGTCGGCGGCGCGGGCGGAATTGAGCAGGAAACCGCCCAAGACGACCACGGAGGCCAGAAGCGCGCGGGCTCCGGCCGAGGAACGTTTGAGATAAGGAACAAGTGTTATCATGGGGAAAATGTTGGCGGGGTTGGGCCAACGTTGAGGGAATGAGCGAAATGAAATGGACGAAAGAAAAGGCCTCTGCGTGAGGCGAAGGCCGCAGCTAACCAAGGGTGCGATTGATAAATTTATTTCAAGGGGGCATAGGCAGTGTTTCCGATTTTGTAGGGGTAAACTAAAGTGGGGGAAGGAAGGCCCGGTGAAGGCGCGCGGGCGTGATGCCCTAATTGATCGCCAAAACCTTCAGGATATCCTGGCGCATCTCGGGGCTGAGCTCGGTGGAGTTTTTAATGTAGTGCATCGACGAAACCGGATCGTTGGCATACCACGTCGACACGATCGCGATGGTGCTCTTGCGGCGGAGACTTTCCTCCTGAATGGTTCCGGCCCACCCCAAGGCTAGGCTAACATTTCGATTCATGACGTTGCTCGAAGTGGCGAGAGCTGCGAGTGCTTGGTCGAAATCCCCGTGGGCGTTATATTGGAGCACCCACTCTCCCGCCCGCAGCGGATCATCCATGGTCCACTTGGAGATGGCCTGTCGGAGCGCCGTCTGGCGCGCGGTGCCCGGGGGAAGATGGACGGCGAATTCCGCCGCGCGGGCCGGATCGATGTCAGACCAGGCCTGTCCCACCGCATCCAGCGTCTGTTCGCGAACGGCTCCCGCCGGCAGAGTCAGCGCCCACGCGGCGGCGTTCTCCGGCTGATAACGCGCCCACTCTCCGGCAAGAAAGTTCAGCAGCATGTTTCTCTGCTCGTCGTTGGGCACGTTCGCTGCGGCAATCAGGCGTTGCGCGCCCTCGTAGTTTCCCGTGCTCATCACTCCGTCCAGCGCGGAGAGATAGGCATTCGAAGCCAGGTCCGGATGCTGCCCGGCGTAAGCGCCGGCAAAACGCTGGGCCATGCCGGGATCGTTTTTCGCCACTTCCGTGAGGACGGAACGGAGGTGCCCCGCATCACCATTTTCCCGGGTCAGCACCCAATCCCACGCCGCAGCCGGATCCTGTCCCGCCCAAGATTCAAAGACCGTCGTCAGGGCTTCGAACTGGCGATCCCGCGGCATTTTGTTGCGCACATATTCCAGCGCCGCCTGGGGCGAGACGCGGGCCCACACTGACAGCATGCGCAGGCGCTCTTTCGCTCGCGCCGCACTGGGCGCGCCCGCATCAAGCCGCTGGCGCCAATCAGCGACGCCGGCAGCCGACACTGTTTCGGATGATCCGTTCTTCAGCGCCACCGAAGACACGATTGCAGCGGCGGCATTGCTGTCGGTGGGAACCGACGTCGGCTCCGAAGGGTGCGAGGGAGTTTGGGGCGCGGAATATCTTCCCAAAAGGAAAATAACGGCAGCGGCCACCAGACCGGCGGTCGCACGGAGCCAACCGTTCGTGGTCGGGGTGCTAGGATTGGTTTTCATTGCTGGCCTCCGCTGAGCGTAAACGACCGCAATCGCGCTCTGAGATTTCCGCCTGGGCGGATGAACCAAGCGACAGCCAAGCAACGAACGATTCGCTTCATTTGGTGGATTGGGTAGAGTGGGCGCGGAGAGCGGTCTTCGTCTTGGGACGCAGGCGACTCACCAACAGCCGCCCCAATCATAGCACTTCCCGTAAGGAATGCATGTCGTCCAAAGAGATTACAGGGATCGGGCGCACCGTGCCCGTCACGATGACGCGAGGGCCACCGAGCAGAACCGCCACCTACAGCAGGCAGGCATCTTGCA
>JANYCF010000122.1 GCA_025360455.1 Opitutaceae bacterium
CCAACTTCAAGCGCTTCCGCCAACTGGTCGATCGCTGCGTCGATCTCTCGATCAAGCTTGCCGACCGTCAGACCGAATTGCGGCGGACCGCTCCGCCAAACGTAACCTGACCGCCGCTCAAGAACTCGGCACTCTCAAGTCCTTTACTAAGCAGAGGAAAAAAGAAAAGCCCCCTTCTAAGTTAGAAAATTTCTTTTTTCAGACTTTCTCGATTTCTGCCATGGAGCCCGTTCCTTTCAACGGCCTATAGCGGATCGCCCAGAAATCGGGGAATTTGAAGGAATGATTTTTCTTATGTTTTGAAATGTCGAATTTCAGAACTAGCTCTGAAATTTCAGAATTTTCCTCTCCGCAGCCATAAGGTATCGGACTTTTATAGATGGCGTCCCCACGGAGATTGGCAGCTCACTTCTTTCTCTGGTGCCGAGCACTCGCGGCTCCCCCGCGCCCTTCTCCGCTCGCCCGACGCTCGCTCTGTCGAACCCCTCCGAGGTTCAAATCCCGGGGGTTAATCCACAAAAAAGCCCGCAACTCTTACGAGTATCGGGCTTTTATAGATGGCGTCCCCACGGGGATTCGAACCCCGGTTCTCACCGTGAAAGGGTGGTGTCCTAACCGGGCTAGACGATGGGGACCCAGCGCGGAACGGGGACCCTACGGCGCACACCTTCTCGCGCAAGGATTTTCTCTGTCGTTTTTCACTCCTCCTCGTGATCCGCAATCAGCAACGCCTCTTCCCGCGCCTTCCTTTAGTTATCCGACTATGCGCCGATTCATTAGCTTATGCTCCTCACCCTTGGCAACATGTTCGCTTGCCTGTAGTTGAATACGTCATTAACTGATCCTAACCTCGCAAAAATAATGAATCGTCGCCACTTTCTTAGCATCTCGGCGGCAGCTACTGCAGGATTACTCCTTCCCTCCGCTCTTCAAGCTGCACCCGCTCGCCCCCAACTGCGCATCCCGCGCTGGCGCGGCTTTAACCTCACCGAACTCACCGGCGGCAAACGCGGACAACGTTTCCGGAAATCTGATTTTCAATGGATGGCGGAATGGGGGTTCAACTTCGCCCGCCTGCCCTGCTCCTACTGGTCTTGGTCCAGCAAAGAAAACTGGCTGACCATCGACGAGGCCGCCTTGCAGCCGCTCGACGACGCCATCGCCTTCGGCCTCCAATACGGCATTCACATCAACCTCGGGCTGCACCGCATCCCGGGTTACTGCGTCAACGGCCGCGAACTCGAGCCCGCCCAGCTTTTTGATGGTCCACCGGCGGCGATGAAGCGCGCCCTCGATGCCGCCGTGCATCACTGGCGCACCTTGGCGTTACGTTATAAAAATGTCCCCGCCAAGCAACTCAGTTTCGATCTGCTCAACGAGCCTCCCTTCATGACCGATCAGTCGCGCTATGTGGAAATTGCCCACGCGCTCATCAACGCCATTCGCGAAGCCAACCCGGATCGTATCATCGTGGTCGACGGCGCTGATATCGGCCAGACTCCTGTCTTAGGTTTGCTCGACGCTGGCATCGTCCAAAGCACGCGCGGTTATCTGCCGAAGATGGTCAGCCATTACACCGCCGGCTGGGTGCCGAAAAACGAATTTGAATCCTTAGAAAAACCCACTTGGCCCATGATCGATGCGAAGGGCGTTACGTGGGATCGCGAAAAACTCCGCGCCGAATTAATCACCCCTTGGCAACCGCTGGCTTCACGCGGCGCGCCCGTGCACGTGGGTGAGTGGGGCTGCGTCCCGCAAACCCCACACGAGACCTGTCTCGCATGGATGAGCGATCTGCTCGCGCTGTGGAAGGAGGCCGGCTGGGGCTGGTCCATGTGGAATCTCCGCGGCGGTTTCGGCATCGTCGACAGCAACCGCACCGACGTCGCCTACGAGGATTTCAACGGCCACAAACTCGACCGCAAGATGCTCGATCTGCTGCTGGCGAATTAAAGCACGGTTATTTCATCCTTCCGCTTGCTTCAGCGAGGAACAAAGTCGTTGCCCGCCGACCGCATCTTCCGCTACAAATCCGCGATGTTGCGTTTTGCTGTTCTGTTTTTCGTCACCGCATTGTCGTGGTCAAGCGTCTGGGCCTCCCCCGGCCAGCCGTGGCCGCAAGAAGGCAGCGACCTGACGCCGGATCTCCGGATCACCTTTGGTCGATTGGAGAACGGAGTTCGCTTGGCCATTTTCCCCAACAACAATCCCCAGGGCCGGATCAGTCTCCGGCTGCTGGTCGCTGCCGGTTCCCTCAATGAAAACGAAGCTGAGCGCGGTCTGGCCCATTTCGTCGAGCACATGGCGTTTAACGGCACCACTCACTTCCCCTCCGGAAAACTGGTGGAGTTTCTCCAGCGTCAAGGCATGGGCTTCGGCGCCGACGTGAATGCCTTCACCTCACCATCGTCCACAATCTACAAACTGGAGTTGAGCGATCATTCACCCGAGAGCCTGCACGAGGCACTCCGGATTTTTCGCGACTACGCTGATGGAATCCTGTTCGATCCCGCCGCCGTCGAACGCGAACGGGGCATCATTTTGGCCGAGGCGCGGGTCCGCGATACCGGGGCCTATCGGCGGGAGATTTATCAGGACAAAGCACTCTATGCCGATTCCTTGCTGCCCAACCGCCACCCGATCGGCCTGACTGAAATAATCCAAAAGGCCACGCCGGCCGCGTTGAAGGCTTTCTACCAAGCGTGGTATCGGCCCGAGCGCATGACCCTGATTATTTCCGGCGATATGGCAGATCCGAACTTGCAGCCGGAAATTCAACGGGTCTTTGGCGATCTGAAATCGTCCGCATCGGCTCGACCTGATTTTATCCTCTCAGCCATCAAACCGGATGAAAGTGATTCAGTCCACATCCACCAAGATCCGAGCGAGCTTGGTGTCTCGCTCGGGCTAGAAAACGTCCGGAATGTCGGCCCCCAGCCCTTCAGCCGGCAAGTGATTCAGCACAGCCTTTCCTTGGAAGTCGCCTACAGTATTCTGCGTGAACGGACCCAGCGGCTGCTCGCCAGAAAAGATTCTCCCGAAGGAGGGTTCGGCATAGGCACAGAAACTGTCGAACAGGTATATCAACGATCATATTTTGACTGCGGGACGAGCGCCAACCAATGGAAACCGGCGTTGCGAGATCTGACAGTAGAACTGCGCCGCGCCTGTGCCCAAGGTTTCACCGCCGATGAAATGGCGCGCCAGCGCATTAATTTTGAAAGCTATCTCAAGGAAGCGGTGGCCAATCAAAATAGCCGGACATCATCCACGCTCGCCGACCTGTTGGCCGAAAACCTGAGCTCCCATCGGGTGACGCTGAGCCCGGAGAGTCAACTCGCGATTGTCTCAGCAGGTTTTCGCGACCTCACGCCGGAAATTTGTCAGGCCGCACTCAATGAAGCGTGGGAGAACGGCCGGAAAATCATTCTGGTCTCGGCGAACGACAATTTTTCCGCCACTCCCGCCGAAATCGCCGAGGTTCACGAACAAGGACAAAAGATTTCACTGGGGGCGCCCACCGATCACCCAGCCGCGCATTTTGGTTACACCGATTTTGGCCCTGTCGGTGAAGTAACATCCAAAACCCACCGGCCCACAGACGACACGTGGGAAGTCACTTTCCGCAATGGCGTGCGCCTGCATTTCAAGCAAACCACCTTTGAACCCAACTCCGTGCAAGTCGCCCTGCGCTTCGGCACCGGCCGACTCAACGAACCTGGGGATAAACCCGGGCTGGGTATGCTCGCCATAGGACAACTCTACGGTGGTCTCGGTCTGCATACCTTCGACGAATTGGGGCTCATTCTAACCGGAACCCATGGCAGTGTTGTCTTCAAAGTCGGCTCCGATGGTTTCTTGTTTTCCTCCACCTCGACGCCCGACAACGCCTTGATTTTCACCCAGCTACTCACGGCCTTCATGATCGACCCCGCGTTGCGCGAAGAAAGCCGGGCCCACACATTCGCTACCATCGCCAGTACCTACCAACAAAGATGGGATGGCCCGCAGGGAGTGATCGACGAAATGATCCATCCGCAATTGGCGGGTGGCGACTCTCGCATCGGCCTGCCCCGGCGGGCCGTGCTCGATGCGTATTCCTTGGCCGCATACAAGGAATGGTTTCTCCCTCAGATAAAATTCGCCCCCATGGACATGACCATTATCGGCGACCTCTCCATCGATGCAGCGGTGCAGCTCGTGGCCCAGACCACGGGCGCCCTGCCTCCCCTGCAGCCTCCGCCCGATCTCGAAAAAAACCGGATGCTCTCATTCCCACTAAAACCATTCGATTTCACCTGGACCGTTGAAGACACAAAATCACAAAGCGGCTTCATCGAACTATACTGGCCCCTGAAGAAACCCATCAGCGGCACCGATCAGCTCCGGCTCACCTTGCTGATGGATATTCTCAGTGATCGTTTGCGCGTCTTCATCCGGCAAGCCATGGGCAAAACGTATTCCCCCAGCGCCGGCATCGAGCTGTTCCGGGATTTTAACGACTACGGTTGGTTGACCTGCCAGATCGAAGCCAGCCCGAAGGAAATCCTCCGCGTGCAAAAAGCCGCGCTGGAGCAAGTGGCCAAACTCGTGAAGACTGGCGCCAATGCGGACGAACTCCAACGCGCCCAGCAAGTGCGACTCGCCACCCGTGAACGCGAGCGCCAAACCAACAGCTATTGGCTCACCGCACTCGACGAATCGTCCCGCTATCCGGCATTGCTCGAGTGGCACACTCACGGCCCCGAAATCATCAGCGCAGTCAGCCTGGTTGAAATCAACCGATTGGCCCGGGAGTATCTTCGAGCCGATCAGATTTCCATTTTCCGCATCGTGCCCAAACAAGACGCGAAGAAGTAAGGGGCCCCGGGACATTTTTAAAACAAAGGCATACGTCGCAACTTTTCTCCGTACTTGTAGCCACAAGCGCCAGCGAGTGTTTTGCCTTCTGCTCGCTGGTGCTCGCAGCTACACCAACAAGCCGGAGCCGTTCGACAGGCTAACGATCTACGCCAAGCTCCGGGGTATTAGACCCACAGAGGGTAAACACTCCTTGTCTTGCCCAGCTAATGCTTGGCGGAACTTTCCGTCAGCAGGTGCACCCGCTCGATCAATTCCAGACAGGCGCGGCTGTTGTGATAAGGGCATTTCCAGACGCTTACTTTGGCGCTGGGGAAAAACTTTCCGTTGGGTGCGGTCACACCGAGGATGGGCGTGCAGTCGCGCTTGAGAGTGTTGTGCCAGTCGCCATGTTCGCGATCGACAAATTTATCCTGAATAAATTTCCAACTGCGCAAGGTATGCGCGAAATACTGCGGATCTCCGGAGATTTGATACGCATTGAGAAAACCCACGGCCGCCTCGGCCTGCTCCCACCATTCCTTGTTCGTGTTGGTTAATCCGTGCGGATTGCCTTCGTTGTAGACGCCACCGTCTAGGTCGATGCCTTCCGCGTTGGTGACTTTGGCAATGGCCACCGCGGCTTTCTTGGCCCGAGCCAGCAACCCCGGATCACCCAGCACCTCAGCCGCCTCGACCACCAACCAGCTGAGCTCAATATCGTGACCGTAGGAAATCTCCTCCCCGATCGGGGTCCAATCACTCTTCATAAATAGCACGAGGTGATGCGTGCGCGGATCGACGATACGAGTCAGCATCAGTTCGGTCAGCTCGTGTTGCCGTTGACGCAGCCCGGCGTCAGGCCACACGCGGAGCAGGTTGGTATAGCCCTCGAGAATGTGGATATGGGAATTTTGCGATTTTGGCGCCGCGATGCCAAGAAGGCTGGCTTGGGGTTTCTTGTCCAACTGCCATTCCCGGCTGAGTGAATCAAAGTAGCCGCCGTTCTTGGTATCACTCGCATATTTCTCAATCAAACGATAGATCGCCACCGCTTGGTCGAGGGCACTGGCCTGATCATCCCCCTTCTTCCCGCCCGTCGCCGCATAATATTCGGCGAGCGCGTAAATGCCAAAAACCTGGCCGTAGATTTGTTTGTGCGCGTCGACCGGTTTTCCGTCGACGGCTACGCTCCAAAACAAGCCGCCGTGTTCCTTGTCGATAAATCTGTCCACCAAGTCCCGGTAGGCCCAGCGCGCCATTTCGAGATACTCGGGGTCATGATACTTCCGGTAGGCGGCGGAGAAGGTCCAAAGAATCCGGCTCGTAAGCAGCGCCCCGC
>JANYCF010000191.1 GCA_025360455.1 Opitutaceae bacterium
GCAGCAGCAAAATCTTGTCCGTGGACAGTAAACGCCGGGTGGATTCGTGGAAATGCAGCTCAAAGGTGTAGACTGCATCGATCAGCAGGCGGCGTTGCGGGCTTTGCGCCAGCCACTTTGTCAGGCCTTCTACCTCGCCGATCATCCAGCCAGCGGCCAAGCGGTTTGAGGGGATTGGTAATGAGCAGAATTTCTGGTCCGTTATCGGGTGGCTGGTCGGGCCAAATTGGCTCCGGCAAGGTGGCGAAAAATCGTGGCGTCAACCCTGCCGCCGTCGCCAGATCGCGGTATACGGGGTAATTGTCCTCCGGCAACCAGAGCCGGACCGGTTGTTTGCCATAGTGACGGAACAGCCGCTCTAAACTGTCGCGTACGCCGCAGGAAATAAATGCACGACGGGCTGATTCTGGGGGAAAGCCAAACCGGTCGGCCCATGCGGCGGCGAGGTGGCAGCGGTGAACTGTTTCATTGGATATGGCTGCGGATGGGGGGAGCAACCGGGCCAAGGTGCGATACAGATTTGTCTCCGCACAGTCTATGATGTCGCTGCGTTCGCGCAGTAGTCGGCCGCGGAGGGACTGGAATTCAGAAAAATTCATGCGGCCTCGGTCCGTGTCAGTTCACTCGCCCGGTCTTCGAGTGATGCCAGGCAGCGGCCGTCGGCCATGAGATTCCAACTGCGTGCGATGCCATGCGTACGCTCCCAGAACAGACTGGGTTCCGTGTAGGCGGCAAGGCGCATCGGAACACCTTTCCAGTGGCCACGAAAAACCGGAGCACCCCAGGGCAGGCGTGACTCTTCGCTGAACCCATGACGGGCGGCGAATGCCAAGACCAGGGCCAAGGGGATCTGATGGGCGTGGCTCCATTCGTTTGCTGCGTGACGGTGGAAAACCGATTCCACGCTCGTGCTCACGTAGAGTTCCTTGAAACAGATTTCCGATACCCCCAGCTTGGCGGCCCAGTCAATGTACGCCTCCATCGTCTCGGGCGTGTCCACGCCACCGCGTTGCAGGACGCAGGTGAAGCGAAACCGCAGCTTGGGCCAACGCGCAAGTCCGTTCCTCCAAGTGGTCGCGATGGCGGCGGCATCGGTATGCAGATTCATCAGTCGGGCGCTGGTGGTGTCGTCGTGATGATGGCGCGAAACGGCCAGCACGCCCAAGCCGGTATCGGTATAGTTGGCCAACGCAACCGCGAGATCAGGGGCCGGGCGACGTGCCAGATGATGACCGTTGGTGATCAAGACCACCTTGCCCAAGGCCTTTCCCGTGCCGATCAGGTTGCACAGTTCCTCGTGTCGTAGCAGACCCGGCTCGCCGCCACCGGTGATGACAAACCGTTCCGCGCCTTTGCGACGTGCCGTCGCTACCAGTCGGCCGACACGGTCCAGATCCAATCGAGCCTGCTCCTGCAAGGCCGAAGCTGATGCTTCCGAAAAGCAAAAGGGGCAGCTCGCCTGGCAGCCGCGCGCGATGGGCAGCACCGAAAACGTGCGTGGCTGCAGATTTTCATAGTCGTGCAGTTTGGGTTGTAGCAGCTGCAACGAAAGGGCGCAGGCTTCTTCAATGCTTACCGGTGTGAGGCATCTGACTTGATGGTCTGCCTCCACAAATGCGATGCCATCAAGTCGGATGGTTGCACCGGGCATAAACCGCCCCAAACCGGTGCGGGTGTTGGGTTGCAATTCGTCTGTCGCGATGTGCGTTCTGAGCGCGATCAGCCGGTTGCCCGGCAGGGCGATTTTTTTGAGCAACGTCTGCGCCTTGTGCATGCCGATCTCCAATTCGTCTTCCCGCAGTAGAAAAAATCTGTCGGGGAAAGTGCTCTCCGGAATGCCCGCCTTGCTGTAGGTCCGGGCATACTTGTCGTAGCCACGCACAAAATTCGAGAGCACAGTGACGTGCCAGAGTGTTTCGGTTGGTGAGGTCATGGGGGGTCTCGTTCGAACTCGGCGGTCACCTCGCAGCAGGATGGTGTTGGCCTTGGTGAGACGTTGAAGGATGGGGAGATTCATGGGTAGACTTAGGCGTGACAGCCAGAAGATGAAGCAACGTTTGTGAAATTGTTGGGCCGAAGCAGGAGGTGGGGCGTTGCATTTATTGTTGTGCTTCACGCAACTCCGTTCGGACCTGCATCAAGAGGAGTCCGAGCTTGTTCAAACCTGAGCCGTCGCCTCCGTCGGCCCAGTAACTGTCGTTTCGGGTATGTTCAATCAGATGGGCGTCGGCGGTTGAGAGGAGCAATTTCCGCAGATCGGCGTATTGGGTGAATTTCGCCTGGACGGCTTCCTTCATGATAGCGTCTTTGACTGTTTCCCAGTCCTGGCGCAGCGGCTTGCTCCGGTCACGGCCGGCGCGAGCCGCAGTCATTGGGGAATCGATCAGGCGAATATTCTCTTCATGTTCTGTACCGACAAACTTCTGGGCTTGGAAGTAATGTTCGGTAGTCGGCCACGTTCCTTTTAAGGTTATTGCGTAGGGTGCAAAGTTGGAGAACTCGCCGAACGGGTCGCTGACACGATAAAATCGAATGGTATTCATGACTTAGCCAGTGGGTTGGAAGTGGTGGGCAAAGGCGCGATAAACCGCACCGCCGGAGGAAGTGTCATGGATGGCGAAAGTGATCCGGGTGAATGATGATCTGAATGGGCCTTCACCGAACAGAAGAGAGCCAAAGGCTGCCGCCACCTGCGTAGGTTCGTTACGGAAAACCCCGCAACCCCAGGCTCCAAGGATCAGCGAGTCGACTTGCTGGTTGGCGGCCAATTGCAGCACGAATTTTGCCCTGCACCGCAGGGTTTTCTGAACGAGCGTCAAATTTTCGGGCTGATTGTTGGCCACCGCCCCCGCATTGGGCGCGGGGCAGGTGATGACGGAAGCCAAGGCCGGAGATTCCAGCAATTGCCCATTGTCATTCACAAAGAAGGGTACGCAAGGGCTGAATATCGCGAGATCCTGGTAGAGGAGGCAGCGATTTTCTCGGTGCCTGCGATAAAATTCCATCTGGGTCAACAGGCACGGATACAGGCCGGAAGAACAGGCCAGTGATTCCTCCTGCGCCTGAGCGCCACCAAGAAAACCACCGCCAGGATTCTTGGCCGAGGCAAAGTTGAGCGCTGCAAGGTGGCCGGTTGTTTCCGGGGCGAGCCGCAAAATGGCCGCAACGGTTGATTCTTTGGTCACATCGATGTGCGTCTGCCTGGCCGTTTGGGTGGTTGGCTCAAGCGGGCCTTCGTGCAAGGTTGTGCGAGCCAGGGCCGGTTTCATCCATCGCGGCAGATCGACCGTACGTCCCGAGGGGGCTGGGTAGCTCCCTTGTTCGAGCTGTTGGAGGGTGCGTTCAGCGATGCGGATGCGTTCATTGCGATTCATGGGGGGCGGTGCGTTACAGCCAAAAGCTGAATCCGCGTTTGCGGAGTTGTTGGTATTTGCGCTCGTCGAAGCGGTAGAGGCGGGCGGCCCGGTGGGCGACATCCTGCTGGATTTCTCCAGTGTCCACCAGCAGGCCCGTGCCAAGGATTTTTTTCCGAAAGTTTCGCTTGTCGAGTTTCTCTTCCAGCACGACTTGATAGAGGTGCTGGAGTTGCCCAAGGGTGAAGCGTGACGGCAGCAATTCAAAGCCGATGGGTTCGTAGCGGACCTTGCCGCGTAACCGGGCAATGGCGGTTGCGAGAATTTCTTCGTGGTCGAAGGCGAGGTCGGGCGTGTCGTCCAAGTTGAACCACGCGGCCTGACGGGCATCGGTGGCGGCTTGTGGCCGATGCTCTGCCAAAGAAACAAGGGCGTAGTAGGCGACACTGACAATGTGTTCGCGCGGATCGCGTTCTGGTGCACCGAAAGAGTAGAGCTGTTCGAGGAAGATGTTTTTGAGTCCGGTTTCCTCCGCGAGTTCCCGGCGGGCGGCGTTCTCCAACGATTCCTTGATGTGGACGAATCCACCGGGCAGCGCCCATTTTCCGGAGAACGGTTCCAAGTCACGTTGGATGAGCAGCACCTTCAGGTCACCTTCATCGAAACCGAAAACGACGCAGTCGACGGTGAGAGCAGCTCGGGGATATTGGTAGGTGTGAGTCATTGTGTCTAAAATACACTATGAGTTTTAGGTGTTGATATTACACTAAGTCAAGCAGGGATCTGTCATTGGCAGGAACGATGCAGTAGGGGCCAAGAAAAAGCCCCGGACCTTGCGGGCCGGGGCTGGAAAGAGTCGCCTGCAAGCAGGCTCCTACAAGTTGAGCTTACTTCTTGAGATCAGCAATGGCCGCTTGGGCAGCGGCGAGACGGGCGACGGGCACGCGGTACGGCGAACAGGAGACGTAGCTGAGGCCGAGCTTATGGCAGAACTTGACGGAGTCGGGATCGCCACCGTGTTCGCCGCAGATGCCGAGCTTGATGTCGGGGCGGGTCTTCCGGCCTTTCTCGATCGCGATCTGCATGAGCTGGCCGACGCCGGTCTGGTCGATGGAGGCGAACGGGTTCTTCTTCATGATCTCGGACTCCTGGTAGGCGCCGAGGAAGGAACCGGAATCGTCACGCGACATGCCAAGGCAGGTCTGCGTGAGATCGTTC
>JANYCF010000166.1 GCA_025360455.1 Opitutaceae bacterium
CGGGCGGGCAAATACAACATCGGTTACTGGGCATGGGAGTTGCCGGAATTTCCCGATGCGTGGACCCAGTACGCGGATTATTTTGATGAAATCTGGGCGCCCTCGCATTTCGCCGCCGATGCGATTGCGGAAAAAGTACGAGTGCCCGTGCTCGTCATGCCGCATGCCATTTCTTTTACGCGACCGCAGGGGGATTTCCGGGCGAAGTTCGGGCTGCCGCGTGAACGCTACCTCTTTCTGTTCCTGTATGACCTCAATTCATATTCTGAGCGGAAGAACCCGGCGGCAGTGATTGCAGCCTTCCGCCAATCCGGTTTGGCCGGAGCGGGGGCTGCGCTCGTGATAAAGATCCACAATGTGCCGGGCAATGAGGCTGACTTTGAGAAGTTACGCGCCATCGCTGCCGCGCTGCCCGGCACGGTGCTCATTACGCAGACGCTGACCCGGAGCGAAATCTATGAACTTGAATCCGCGTGCGATTGCTTTGTCTCGTTGCACCGCTCGGAAGGTTACGGACTAGCCGTGGCCGAATGCATGTATCTCGGCAAGCCAGTGATTTCCACTGACTGGTCGGCTACGGCGGAGTTTGTCGATGAGAGCTGTGGTTGCCCGGTGCGTTGTCGTACCGTCGTGCTGGATCGTAATCACGGACCTTACGCCAAAGGACAGGTCTGGGCGGAGCCTGACGTGGAGCACGCCGGAGCATGGATGCGACGGCTGTTCGAAGACCGAGCCTTGGGCACCCGGCTGGGTGCAGCGGCCCGCGTTCGGGTGGAGGAGCGTTTTTCCCCGGTAATAATCGGGGCCCGTTACCGCCGCCGCCTTGAGGCGATCGCCGGCTGGTGATTTTTTGGTTGGGCCGTGGGTGGATTCTGTGGTCTAAAAAAAGGGGGGGGCTATTTCCGATGAGTCATGGATATTCGCTGGAGTAAACACTGCCTGCGCGTCTGCGTAATTGCTGGGCGTGTGCGAGCATGCCGCGCGTATCGCCCCATTCGCGGCACTTTGCTTTTATCAGCGAAAATAGACCGAGATGTCTGTTGCGACACGAAACCCGAACGACTCAAGGGCTATGTAAACCGCGATGATGTGATTGGAGCCTTATATGCCGCGTCGTATCCTCGGTGAAATAGAATTCGCTTTTCGATAATACGTGGGATCCAAGATTCCAAACCAAGCCGCAAACAAAAACGTTTTCGATTTGGTTTGGAACTAGCGATCGAAGCTATTGGAAGCGAATCACGAATCGCTCTGATGTACCGATGTTTGGACTATTAAAAGTCACAGAACTGCCGCCTCCATTTGTGGCTCGCATGTAATAGTTGTTCGCGGATCGGAGCGCGATTGTGTCACCACTGCGTATGATATTGTCGCCACCGGAAAGCTTAAGGATCACAAATCGCTCCCAGACACCTATGCCGTCGCGATTGATGGATAAGGTCGAGCCGCCTCCATTGTCAGCAACGGCCCACTTGCCAGTATAGCTTTGAAGCGTAACTGTGTCACCACTCTGAAGGTTACCGCTACCTTCATCAACGAGGTTGAAAGCCTCCCAGTCGCCTACACCAGAACGGTTCGCCGACATAATCGTGCCGCCGCCGAAGTCGGCGCTCAGATATTGTCCATTGGACGCGCTGAGAGCTACCCGTTGGTCGATCTTTTTCGAAAAGGCCCAATCGAGCTGAACACCATCTGCGCTATATTCGAACCTGAAGTTATTTGCTCCATCCAGAAAAAACTCGCCGAGAGAAATCGTGTCGAAGTTGCCAACCGGAACGGCCACCCAAGGCCCGGACGTACCGGAGATGACTACGCGTACTGACTTGCCCCCTGCATTGGCCATGGCACGTGCGCTAAAACGGTAGTGGCCGTGGCTGAGTTTTACTTCATTGAATTGAACCCAGCTGCCGCCAACCGGACTGAGCACTGACCATTCGCCGCTGGCGTTGATTGTTTGGGTGTTAAGCCCATCGGTCCGGAATGGGTGACTGCCTGCTACGATGGGATAAAATTCGTCGCAGGCCTCGGCCTGGTATCGGAGGGTCTGCGTTCGGCGATCCGCGTAGTTTCGAACTAAGTTGAGGTATTGGCTTGGGTAGAGCCAGCC
>JANYCF010000240.1 GCA_025360455.1 Opitutaceae bacterium
TTCGCCTTCGTCAATGCCAAGAGCTACCAAATGCTTTCCGGTTCCACCCACGATCTGATTGGGCGCTCGTTTTTGGAGCTGATTCATCCCCACGATCAAGCGCACGTGGGCGAACGTTACGAAAAACGAATCCGCGGCGAGCCCACCCTTCCGCGCTATGAATTCAGAATGGTCGCCGCCTGCGGCAAGATAATCTGGGTCGAATTAAATTCCGTATTGATCGATTGGAAGGGCGCCGCCGCGACGCTGAATTTCATCCGGGATATCACCCAACGCAAACTGGCCGAGGAAGAGCGGGAGAAACTGCAGGGGCAGCTGGTACAGGCGCAAAAAATGGAATCCATCGGACGTTTGGCCGGTGGCGTCGCGCATGATTTCAACAACATGCTGCAGGTCATCCTCGGTAATGCATCCCTCGCTTTAATGGATCTGCCTCCCGGCAGTCCCTTGACCGAGAGCGTGGTCCAGATCGAGAAATCCGCCCGGCGTTCGGCTGATCTCACCCGCCAACTCCTCACTTTCGCACGCAAACAGGCGATTGTACCGCGGGTGCTTGATCTCAATGCCGTGATCGCCGGCATGCTGCAGCTGTTGCAACGCTTGATTGGCGAAAATATTAAACTCGACTGGTTGCCAGCTCCCCACCTCTGGCCGGTCAGCATTGATCCGAGTCAGGTGGACCAGATCATGGTGAACCTGTGCGTCAACGCTCGCGACGTGATCACGGGGGCCGGCCGTATTTCCATTGAGACCAGAAATGTGACGCTGGATAACACCTACGTCGCGACGCATCCGGAATGTCTGCCCGGTGAATACGTGCTCCTCTCCGTCAGCGATAGTGGACATGGCATGGATGCAGAAACCCTTGCGCATATTTTCGAGCCCTTTTTCACCACCAAGGAAGTGGGCCACGGGACTGGGCTGGGGCTGGCTACCGTATTCGGTATCATCAAGCAGAACCTCGGTTTGATCAATGTGTACAGCGAGTCCAACCAGGGAACTACCTTCAAGCTCTACTTCCCGCGCGGGGAAGGTGTGGCCACCTCGGAAACGGAAGCCATCCGGCCTGCGGCCACCGGGGTGGAAACCATTCTGCTCGTGGAGGACGAGGAAATGATTCTTCGCTTGGGCCTGAGAATTCTCACGCAACACGGGTACCATGTCCTGACGGCGGACACGCCCAGCGCGGCGCTACAAATAGCCAAGGCTCATCCTGGGACGATTGATTTATTGATGACCGATGTGGTCATGCCCGGGATGAACGGCAAAGAACTTCGGGAAATATTGCGCCCCGGTCACCCCGAGATGAAATGCCTCTTCATGTCCGGCTACACCGCCGACATCATCGCGCATCATGGCGTTATCGATAGCGACGTGGAGTTCATCCAGAAACCATTCACGATCCAATCGCTCACCGAAAAAGTCCGGATGGTTTTGCAGAAAGGAGGGTAGCGGAAATTTATTCCCTGTGGGTTTGATCCCCCGCAGCTTGCGCCGGCTTGTTTGGGTAACTGCGAGTACCAGCGAGCAGTAGGCAGACCACTCGCTGGTGCTCTCGTGGCTGCAAGAACTGAGAATAGGCGGCGACGTATGCATTTGTTTTAAAAATGCCTTGGGGCTTGCTCCGAGGATCGTTACTAATCGGTGGATTTTTGGTCGCCTCAGCGTTGCTTTAAGAAATTATTTTGGTACTTATTGTGTCATGCGAATTTCTCCTTGGACTGTTTCTTTAAGCGTTATTTTCGTGGGCCTGGTGGTGCTCTTGGGCGCCTTCTCACCCTTCGCCCACTCTGCCGATGCGGCTCTGCCTTTCACCACGGAGTTGGCTTTCAAATTAAATTTTGATCAACCGGTGGCGATCGTCTCGCCTCCCGGTGAAACCAACCGGCTCTTCATTGTGGAAAAGACCGGACGAATCATAGTCATCCCCGATCTCGCGCATCCTACGCGCAGTACTTTTCTCAATCTAAAGAGCCGCGTCGGAAATGACGATTCGGAGCAAGGCGTTCTCGCTTTGGCTTTTCATCCGGACTTCAAAAATAATCGCCAGTTCTACGTCTGGTATACGAGTTATCAGCACGTGAAGGGCAATGTCGTGCTCGAGGATCGACTCTCGCGGTTTATCGTCTCGGCCACCAATCCCAACGTCGCCGATCCGGCTTCCGAGTTGCAGCTGATCGCCCAAGCCGATGAGGCGGGTAACCACAACGGGGGCGAACTGCTCTTTGGCGCGGATGGGTATCTCTACCTTTCACTCGGTGACGAGGGCGGCGCCAATGATGAACATCACAACAGTCAGCGCCTCGACAAAAACTTTTTCTCCGGGATACTTCGGCTGGATGTCGATCAACGACCTGGAAGCCTCAGACCCAATCCTCATCCGGCCGTTCATGCCGGAACGTACGCGGTGCCTCCGGATAATCCGTTTGTCGGTGTCACGAGTTTTAACGGTCGGACGGTCGATCCCACGCAGGTGCACACGGAATTCTGGGCGGTGGGCCTGCGTAATCCATGGCGGATGTCCTTCGATCCGTCCACTGGTTGGCTCTGGTGTGGTGATGTCGGACAGGATCAACACGAGGAAGTGGATATCATTACCCGGGGCGGCAACTACGGTTGGAATTTTCGCGAAGGAAATTTTCCGTTTCGCGGTACGCCCCCACAGGGAGTGATGTTCAACGAGCCCGTGTGGGATTATCCTCACTCACAGGGCATGAGTATCACGGGTGGCCTTGTCAGTCACGGCGCGCGTTATCCCGAGTTGGAAGGGAAATATCTTTTCGCCGACTTCGCGTTCGGCCGCATTTGGGCCCTGACGCCCGATGGGGATAAGCCGGTGGGAGCCGAACGTGTGCAGCACATCGCGCAGGGGGCGACGATCGTCGATTTCGCCCGTGACCCGAGTAATGGCGACGTGCTCCTCGCGAACTTTGGCGAAGGCAAAATCATGCGCTTGGTGCGCAGTTCTAAATCCGGGAAGTGACGGTGGGTCAGCCCGCAAGCGGGTGGTCCAAGAGCACGGGCAACCTCGCTGACCTACGGGGACGTATGATCCCAGCTCAGACTTTTTTCACGAAGCAGGCTTTGAGCGCCAAGGAGCTGCCTTCGATTTTGCAGGCGATTTCGTGATCGCCGTCTTGCAGCCGGATATTCTTGGCCTTGGTTCCGGCTTTCAACACCTGCGAGCCGCTGCCCAGTTTCAGATCCTTGATTAAAACGACGGTGTCGCCCTCGTTCAGCGAAGTACCGTTGGCGTCTTTGACGATCCGCGCTGTTTCAGGGGCGGCTTCCTTGGGCCATTCGTGACCGCAGGTCGCGCATTCCCAATGATCGGAATGGCTGAGGACATCGTCGAGCGTGCAGACCGGGCAGATGGGTTTGGACATTGGTAGACCGTAAGCGAAAGGCGGTACGCTGAGTGCTTAAAGCCTAAAGCGTCTGAAATTATCGCTCGCTCATTCGTGCACACCAAAAAAGTGGAAGCCGCGAATAACTTTCGGTCAACCGTTTGGGCGTTTGGGCGCGGGCGCCGCAACCGGCAAAGGCACCGGAGCTTTCGGCGCGCTGGCGGCGGGTGGGGGCGGGCCCCAGCGTGCACTGAGCGGAGTGCGGTTGAGATTCGCGGCGATGTCCCGGGCGGCTTGAGTTTCTACGCCGGGCTTGTTGGAAAAACCGAGATCACGAAACCAATCGAGAAACCGGGCGGACCAAGTGCCGAAAGCTATACCGCCGTAATTGGAGATACCGCCGGACGGAGGCGTCTCGTCCGGTCGTACTTTGTCTCCCGGATGATGACCGCGGGCGTAGATATGCATTTCCATGTTGGGCACGCCGTCATTGAGCAGCGCGGTGAAATATTCATTCGCCCAGACAGCGTGCATCCAATCGCCCCAACCGGTACAGGTGATGAAAACAGGAGGAGCATCGCGCGGGATGGGGGGATTGCCGCCACGGAAGAATTGCGAGGGGCCCGGGTAAACCAGTGCGGCGAAATCGGGGCGGGAGGAAATCTTGGCGAGGGGATTCGTGGGCACGTCGTTTTGGCGATCGAACTCGGCGGACTGGAGCGTCGCGGCAGCCGCCAATTCTGCGCCGGCGGAGAAGCCCATGATGCCGATTTTATTGGGATCGAGATTCCAGTCCTTGGCGTGGGCGCGCACGAGCTTGATGGCTTGCAGGGCATCGTTTACACCGTCGACTTTCGGTTCATAGCCGTCGCTGCGCAGGCGATTGCGCAGGATGATAGTGTTGATCCCTTGGAGATAGAAAAAATGGACTTCGTCCGCGCCTTCGCCGCCGACGCCGAGGGTGTTGTGGCCGCCGCCCGCAGCGAGAATGATCGCCGCACCGGTGTTGAGTGATCGGCTGCCTGGATGAAATTCAATGGAGGGATTATGAATATGTATGATGTAGCCGAGGCGTTCTGGATCGTAGGTGTGATATTCTTCGGGTTCGCGAATTTTGTCGGCGTTGAGATAGGGGGAATCAGGCGGAAAGAGTGGAATGACCACGCCACCGGGCACGATGGCTTGCGGTGCGTAGGGTGCGTCGGTCTTGGGCCCCGGTGTTGGTAAGCCCATGGGAGCGGGAAGGGGAGGCAAGGGGGCGGTGGTCGTCTCGGCGGTTACGAGCGAAATTCCGGTAGAGAGCAAGCTAAGCAAACAAAGAGTGAGGTGGCAGGAGGTCGCTTTTTTGATACTCATGAGGGTTTGGGGTAAAGGAGTAAGCGAGAGCTAGGCACAGGGGCAAGCGTTCGTCCAGAAATTGGTGCACGCTGGTTGGCGCAGTTTTATTCATCCACAAGCGCAATTAGCGCGGACTCAGTCTGGTTGCCCCGGGTAAGTCGAGGGTGCGTGCTGGAGGTGAATTATCGGTCAGGCGTTTCTCATTTTCCTTTTCCTGGGACCTATGTATTCTTTGTGACATTATGAAGCTACCCCGCTTGTTCGCCTTGCTTACATACTGCTTGTTCGCCGTGTCGCAGTTGTACTGTTCCGAAGTTCCCACCGTGCCTGAGTGGGCGCTGCCGGGATCCGCCACTCACCACCAGGTGCCGCCGCCGGTGGGCTTTCACCGGCCGACGATTAATTTCGCCACGCCACTCGGCGTGTTTGAAGGCCAGTCTGACATTGGTGGACCCCTATTGCCAGGCAGTGCCAGCTACGATGCTGTCACCAAGCGCTACACGATTAACTCCGCCAGCTACAACATCTGGTATTTCCGCGACGAGTTTCGTTATCTTTGGAAGAAAATGTCCGGCGATGTTTCCCTCGCCGTCGATGTCACTTACCCGAATCCGCAGGGCTATGATGACCGCAAGGCCGTACTTGTGATCCGCCAAGATCTTGATGACAACTCCAAGGAAATCATGACCGCCTTGCACGGCATGGGTTTAATCCACCTCGCGCTCCGACCGGAGAAGGGTGTCGATATCAAAGAAGCGCAACGAATCAAAGGGGAACCGGCGCGCCCGGGTGAAGCGCCCATTCGCATCGGGATCGAAAAGCACGGCAATTTTTTCACGCTCTATGTGAGTCAGAAAGGTGAACCTTTGCATCAAGTGGGCGACCCGGTCGAACTGCCTATCGACGGCCCCTTCTATGTCGGCGTAGGCTTTTGTTCGCACGTGCCGGACAAGAGTGACACGACGGTGCTCTCTAATGTCGTGCTCGAAAACTCTGCGGGGAAGCTCCGGTAGAGTGGTGCGTGAACGAGAAGCCGGTTTCTTATTCTCACTCACGATGGGGAGATGCACGCAACCCGTTTCCCGTGAAACGCGGACGGCCCCATGCTTTTTTCATCACCATTCGTTAATGATGTATTAGATTTTTCCTGCCATACACCGGTTGAGTTTTATATTTTGACCATCGTGTATTGATGCATTTGCTCTTCCTGTACTGCTTAGTGGTTCGGAGTGATCGGTTTTTTTTATGAAAAAAATGAACAATCTGCTTTTTTTAGAAGTGCGTCGCTCAGTCATGGACCTTACTCGCTCCCTGATTGTTTGCGTCCTGCTGATTTTTGGCGTTGTGACGGCCTCTGCCACCTCGGTGGTGCCTCCGGATTTCACTCAACTGGTGAATGAGTCTGATTATATCGTTCGTGCTGTAGTGAAGTCCGTCACGTCCGAGTGGCGGGAGAATAATGGGCACCGCCACATCTTTACGCTGGTTGAGCTTGATGTCCGTGAAGTGATTGCGGGCAAACCACCGCAGCCCTTGATTCTGGAAATGCTGGGAGGGCGGATAGGGGAGGAAGAAATGGCGGTGGCGGGTGCACCCAAGTTTAAAGTGGGAGACGAGGACGTGCTTTTTATTCAGGGCAATGGTAAGAATATCAGTCCGCTGTTTGCCATTATGCACGGTCGTTATCCAGTCCTGAAGGAACAAGGCACTGGACGTGAATATATCGCACGCAGTAACCGTGTGCCGATGCAGGATACGGCGGAAGTTGCGCTGCCCATGTCCGAGGGCGCAGGGCAAGCGTTGCAGTTGAAAATGAAAAGTGCGGCGCAAGCGCTGACGCCCGCTCAATTCATCCAAAAAATTAAGGGCGCGGTGAATCCTGCCTATCAACGCGGTCAACCACGACTGCGGTGAACAAAAAACTTTTTCACATCTTGCTGTGGGCGGCAATGTTCGTTCCGACATTGTGGGCCTACGTCGTTGATACTGACTCGAGTGGCATATACGTGGTAACTTGGAATCCTGGCACAATTCCGATGCAGATCAAGATGCCGACCAGCCCGACATTGACCGACGGCACTAATTTTGCCTCCAGCGTCCAAGCCGCCATGCAGGAGTGGAATGCACAGCTGGGGTCGGTGCAATTCACTTCCTCGATCACCAATACAGTCAGTCCCGCTCCTTCCGGGAGTTATGCACTCAGTAACAGCACCAACGAAATCGTCATGGATAGCCAGTATAATTCTGGAAGTGGAAGGCTAGCTTTCGACAGCCAGACATTGGCTATTACGCTTACCCGTAGTCTCGGAGATGCGCGCTCTGAGTCCGACATTGTATTTAATACGGCTTGGGGTTGGGATTCCTATCGGACCACTTTGTCCGGGCATGGCAGAACTATAGATATTCGTCGCGTGGCGATCCATGAACTTGGGCATGTCTTGGGCCTGAACCATCCTGATCAAGCGAACCCCCAGCAGACCGTGGAAGCTATTATGAATAGCACTGTCAGCGATATTAGCACCATGCGGCCCGATGATATTTCCGGCGCACAATTGCTTTACGGTGCGCCCAGTTTCATCCCGGCCAATAATGACTTTGCTAATGCTATCCCCATTACTTTGAGCTACAACTTCAGCCAGTTCACCAGCACCAACGTCTCATCCAACAAGCAATCGGGTGAGCCGGCCCATGCGGGTGCGGACGCTCCGAACGGGCACTCGGTCTGGTGGAAATGGACCGCCCCGGGGAGTGGGACAGCCACAATTGATACTCTAGGCAGCAACTTTGATACGGTGCTGGCTGTTTATTCCGGATCAGCAGTTTCAGCCCTGACTTTGATTGCATCCAACGACGATGCCGAATTGCCGGTTCAGGGGGTCAATAACCCTTTGCGCAAACGCACCAGCACCGTGACTTTCAACGTCGTCGTCGGCACCACCTATTCCATCGCGGTGGACGGCTGGGGGAGTGTTTCCGAAAGCTATGCTTACACTTACTCTGGCGCGATAAAGCTAACTCTCTCTTACGTTGGCCCTATTAACTCCACTCCGGCCATTACCACCCAGCCCATCAGTCAGACGGTGATTGCGGGCAACTCCGTTACCTTCACCGCGGCTGCCAGTGGGGTTCCGCTTCCGACTTATCAATGGGAGAAAAATGGCGTGAATATCAGCAGTGCGACTAATAGCTCTTATACCATCACCGGCGCGGTCTCGGGCGATGCTGGTAATTATACGGTGGTTGCCACCAATACGGCCGGCTCCGCGACGAGCAATCCCGCTACGTTAACGGTCAATGTAATTCCTGTCTTCACCACCCAACCCCTGAGTCTGCCCGCTTTCGTGGGGTCCACGGTGAATTTTGTGGCCGCAGCCAGCAGCTCGAGCGCCATCACCTACCAGTGGCAAAAAGACGGAGTGAATATTTCAGGAGCCACCGGATCGACGCTTACCCTGAATAATGTGCAGCTGACGGATGCCGCAAGTTACGCCGTACTCGCTAGCGATGCGGTGGGCACGGCGACCAGTCGCTTTGCGCGGTTGGTCGTGCTGGTGTCACAACCGAATGCCATCACCTACGCCACCACCGTCTCTTCGACCGGCGTCACCGCGGGGCAAACCGTCAATATTGATTATTTCATGACCAACGTGGGCACGAAGACGTGGGGGGCGAATCACTATCTCTCGATTCGCGACATCACCGGTACCTTCGTGGCGTTCTCTTCGCTGATCGGCACGCTCCCGGGTGAAACCACAACGGCTAATCTTAATTTTACTGCTCCCGCCACTCCCGGCACCTACACTTATTACGTGCAAGCTTTGGAAAATGGCGTCGAATTTTTCTCCACGCAAACGACGCTCACGCTCACTGTTCTCGCACCGCTGGCGAATTCCATCACCTATAACACGACCACTTTCCCCGTCAGCGCGGCACCCGGCTCCGTCGTGGTCTTCACCTACAATGTCACCAACACCGGCACAGCGACATGGGGTGCCAACCATAATTTGGTGCTGAAGAATGGGGGAGGGACCACGATCTCCTCTACTCCGCTCACGGTATTAGCTCCGGGATCGAGCAAGACGGTGAACCTCAGCTTCACCGCTCCGAGCACACCCGGCACCTACCCATACACGGTCCAAGCGACGCAAACTGGCGTGGGTAATTTCAACACACTGGCGAACCTCACCCTCGTCGTACTCGCGCCACGACCCAACGCGATTGTCTACACCTCAACGCGTCTCCCGGATGAAGTCGTGCCCGGTGCGACGTTGAACTTGAGTTATTCGCTCAGTAACGCGGGTACCCAAGCGTGGGGTGCAGGCCACTATGTTTCGCTGCGCGATGAAAACGGTACCTACCTTTCCTTCCTCCCTCTTAACGGCATCGCGACAGGTGGCACGACGAACGTAGCTTTCACTTTCACCGCACCGACCACCCCCGGCTTGCACACCTACTATGTTCAAGCGCTGGAAAATGGCATCGAGTTTTTCTCCACGCAAGACGTGGTCGTTGTGACCGTAGACGCACTTCCACTCGCGAATGCCATCACCTATAACGCGACGACTTTCCCCGCTACGGCCGCGCCTGGTGCCACCGTCAGCTTCACGTACAACATTACGAATCGCGGCACAAAAACGTGGGGCGCGACTGACTATCTCTCCTTCCGTGATGTCGATAATACCT
>JANYCF010000254.1 GCA_025360455.1 Opitutaceae bacterium
ATGCCATGTGTTCTGCCGGTTGCCGAGATTATCAAAGGCGTAATCATTTCTGCGCTCGAGGACCGCGAGGCCCCAGCCGATATAGGGATACTCGGTGGTTAACTCCGAACGATCATTATAAAGGTACGCCGTGACGAGACCTGGGGGTGGATTGGTGGCGGGGTTGGTGTTATAGCGCTCGAAGATTTTCCCGGTGCTGGCCGCATAGGTTACTCGGCCCATGGTATCCAGAGTGTTTTGGAAAGTCGCCACATTGGTCGTGAGATTGTTAGCGATCACCGTATTGGAACTGTAAGTCAAAATATCCCGAGACGCATCATAGCCGCGGGTGTTATTTTTCAGATTCGAGGCGGAGTAGATGCTATTGATCAGATGGGAATTTGGCACGTAAGTGTAGCCGAAGGTCTGGGCCTGGCTCGCATCGCCATCGCCGAAAACACCGATCGTGGCCAAGCGGCCATCGGCCTGATAGCCGTACTGCTGAAACTGGTCGGCCGTGATGTTGGCCGAAGTCCCGAGGCCAATGAGTGTGGGCCGGCCTTTGGTCCCGGTGCCGGATGTATCGTACTGGTAGCTGAGCCGGCGACTGCCATAAAAGGCAGCGGGTAAATCCTCGCTCTGCAGTTCGAGCGTGCCGCCGAGATTGTAATTGAAGGTGTGTTGGCCGGTGTAGTCGGTGACAGTGGCGTTTTGGCCGAGTCGATTATAAGTGTACGATACCGCGGGGGTGCTGGCTGGATCGTTGGAGTAAACCACTCCGGTCAATTCACCCGTGGTGGGGGAGTAAGCGTAAGTGGCGATGTTGCCGCGTTGATTTGTTTTGGTCAGTGGCTGGCCGGCCGCAGTGTAAGTATAGGCGACTTTTTTGGAGGTGCCCGTGTAGTTGCCGCTGGTGTCGAGATTCGCGGCGTCATACTTGGCTTTCAGGAGACCGGTGGCGGGTTCGTAATCCCAGAGAGTGAAGGCAGGCGTACCGGGATTGGTGGGCCAAGTCGTGGCTGCGGTGCCGGTAAAGGTAGCGCTGGAGCTGGCGTAGGTTTTCAGGTGCTTCTGACGGCCATACGAATCGTACGCGAATTCGGTGGGCGAAACGGTGTCGCCCCACGTGTGGATTTTTAGTCCGAGCTGATTGTATTCAGTGCGGGCAAATTTTCCGAGGGCGTTTGCCACCGTGGCGACGCGGCCAGCTGCATCATAAGTATAGGTGGCCTGCACGACAGTAGCGGGATCGGTAACGGTGGCAACCAGGCTGGTTGTGGCGAGGTACGCTGTCGTGGTGGTGCCGGTGCGTGGGTCGATCGACTGGGTCGGACGTGCGAGCGAATCGTAGCCGTACTTCATCAGCACGCCGACAGTGTCGATGGCAGAGACGAGCTGGCCATTATAGGCGAGCTGCACCGCGGGCGTGGTGGAATTGGATGCGACTGTGGTGCCCGTGATCAGTTTGCTGGAGCGGTTGACGTCCGTGTAGGCGATGGTGACGTTGCCGAAAATATCCGTGCTCTGCGCGTAAGAAAGCCGGTTGGCCACGAGGCCGCTTATTTGCGTTTCCGTTTTTCCGAGCTGCGTTGCGGTGCCGCTATTATCCGTGGCGTAGGTGGTGGCGGTGTCGCGCCGCCACCAATTGGCGCCGTTAAGGAAGAAGGTCCAGCCGCGCTCCGAGATGCGATCGGTGGAGTTGGTAGTGAGCGAACCATCGGCGTTGATATCCAAGCCCTGTTGCACGATCCCCCCGAGCGTGTCATAGGTGTAGATGGTATTGGCGATGCCGGGTTGGGAGATTTTGTAGAGCTGACCGAGACTGTTATAGAAACTGGATTGAGTCAGGGTGCCACCAGCCCAACCGGGCGTGACCATGGTAACGGTACGGCCCAGCCAATCGTTGGTGATGGTGCCGAGAATCGGTTCGGAAGTAGCGACGGCCTGACGCTGGGTTTTGCGATTTCCCGTGGCGGCATCGACGGAATACGTCAGGAATTCGCTGATGACGCCGGTGCCGGTGATACTCTGCAACGAGCCGTCGAGATTGGAGGTGGAAATTTTGGTAGCCGTGCCGGGTAAATTGCCGGGTAACGTGGCCGGGAACGTGGCGGTGATTATTTTTCCGCCGGAAGTGTAGCCGATGCTGGTCGTCAGGGTGTTCGTGCTGCCAACGTTGGCAACTTGCTGCGTGGGCCGACCGGCGAGATCAAAGGCGGCCGCGCTCGTGAGCGTGAGCGCACCGCCGGTCACCACCGTTTGCGTGACATGGTTGGCGGCATCATAGGTGTAAGCGGTGGTGATGTCTCCGGGCAAAGTGTAGCCAGCGACCGTCACGCCTTTTCTGACGGTGGTCTTCACGCGGCCGAGGTCATCATAAGTGAATTGGGTTTCAGTGCCGGTCGCGTCGATGGTGCTGGTGAGCCGACCGCCGATTGTGGCGTATGTGTTGGTGGTCGTGGCACCGTTGCTGGCAGTTTTCGAGAGCAGTCGACCAGCATTATCATAAGTGAAGTCCTGGAAGGAGAGGAGTGAAAAGCTGGTGCCACCGGTGAAGACATGGGTTTCTTGGCGCAGCACGAGACCCGCAGGGCTCTGGATGGTCACATCCATCGTTGATTTATTGGGAAGCAGATAGATCGGTGTGACCGCCGCTTGGTTGAGCGGATAGGCGTTATACAGTGTTGCGCCGGCCGGATTGGCTGAACCATGCCAGGCGATTGTCTGATAATAGGTCCCGTAATTTAGCGAAAAAGTGGTGCCAACATAGGTGCCGCGAAAATAGATAAATGAATCCTGCGACTGATCCGGACGTTTTATGGAGTAGGGCTGATTCGCGAAATCGTTGTCGCTGGTGGGATTGACGACCTCCATGGATGACGTCTGAGCGACCGTGGCGCTACTAACGTAGTCGCTCACCGGCAAGCTGGTATAGCCGACGGTGCCGCGATTTAACTGGACGGGCGCAGTCACCCTTTTGCCCGTCGGCGTGCCGTTGCTATAATTTTGCCGGCTGCTTTCGAGAGTGGAACGGCCCGTGTTATCAGCCACATAGTCGTAGGCCACAGCGGCACCGACTCCGCTGGCAGCGGGTTGGGCGAGGGCGGGCGCATTCAGGTAAGGTTGGCTCTTCACCGCTAAACGTCCGCGACGGTTCCAGTCGTCGTAATAAAGATAGCTGCTCCAGTTGCCGGTCGGATCGGTGATCGATTTTACTTTGCTCCAGTTGCCGTACGCGGTGCTGGTCGCCCAGTAATCGTAAGTCGTGGTGAGTTGGCCGCCACTGGCGGGCAGGGTGTCCGGATCGGCCACGAATTGCGTGATTTCTTCGCCCCAAGCGAAGGGAGCGTAGTGCAATTTGGTTTTGCTCGCCACCACACCGGCCCCATCACTGACGACCACGACCGTATCGCGGCCCCCACCACCGGGCGAACTCGTGAGCGTGGTGGTGCGCAAAATATTAATGGGAGAAATGCTGCCGCTCGCATTGCCACCTTCCGAAAGAGTCCAAGTGTAAGCTTGGGTCGCTTGATTCGCAATCGAAGGAGCCGAGACGGTGGAGACGCGAATCGCTGTGGCTGCATTGCTGGCATTAAAATCAGTTTCGGTTATTTTTAATTGGTTCGCGACCGGTGATTCCACGCGGATCGTCCGCCAAGGCGTACCCGAGAAAGTATAAATGTTCGTGCTCCAAGTGGCTTGGGCTGGCGTGTAGAATTTTAGCCAATAGCCGCCACCCGCATCGTCCACCAAGTCCACCACGGTTTGCGGCGTGCTGATTTGACTGAGCGTTTGATTGGAAGTGCCGTTCTTCACCACGTTGATCTGGGCGTTATTGGCCGGGGCACTATAATACAGACGATCCCGACTGGCCGAATAAATGGAGGTGTTGGAGAGATCCTTTTCCTTAAAATAAATCCGTCCCGCGTTCCGCCCGTTGCTCAGTCCACCCAAACCCACTCCCCAAGAAACCGATTTGCCAAGATCGACGCCACTGAAAACGCCGGCTTCAGCCGGACCGGCATCGGCCAGCGGGCGGAGTTCGATCGTAATGGGATAACTGAAGCTATAAGTATAACTGGGCGAGGCAGTGGCGGGAAGCGAACTGCTCAGCAAGTCTATCGACGTATTATTGACAATGAGCGCATAGCCCGTGGGCGCGGTGAAGCTCAAGCTATAGCTACCACTATTGACCGCGCTCCCATTGATCCCACCAGCGTAAGTGGCGTTGTACACTTTGCCCGGGCGGAGCCCGGCGGTTCCCAAAGGAGATTCCACCCCATCGGGGTTGGAGGCCGCATAACCTGAGGCGCCCTCGCCGAAGACGGTCAATGTCGCACTGCCGTTGGCGGTGATGGGTTGGCCAAGATAATTCCAGACGGTTAACTTCGTGGTGAAGGACACTATCTCGGTATAAGGCGAAGGCGTGAAGGCGGACAACTGCAGACCGAGGCACAACCAGCCGAGACAAAGAAATAATTTTTTCATGACCGGGGAAGTTTAGTTTTTGGCTGAGCTCTGAATCACCGCGCGCACGACCTCGGCGCGGCCATGGCGGACGGGGGGCGGAGTGAAGATTTCCAAGGTGCTGCGAGCAGAAGTGCCGGCTGTCACGACAAGGGAAACGACTCCGGCGACCGTGGCCGAGCCCGGTAACGGAACGGGGCCAGACACAACAGGAACGGATTTCTTTTCCGGGCCTTTCTGACTGGCGATACTGTCGCGTGGATCGAATGCCGTGAAGACCGAAAGGCTTGCCGCCGGTGCCGGTGGCGCGACCGGATCGAGCGAAGTCACGGTGACTTCCAGCGGGGAAAAACTCCACGGCTGGGTAGCACCGGCAGAGAGTACGATTTCCAGTGAAGACTCTGGCGACTGCTTGAAGGGAAATGACCAACTTTGGTTATCAGTCACTATCCTCACGCCGGCAGCTTCGCGGGAAAAGCCCAAGGTGAGTGGGGCGATACTGCGGCCCTCATCATCCAAATCAAAAGAGAAGGGAAGTTCTTGCGGGGCTTGGTCGCCCAACACCACGGATAATTTTCCCATCAAACCGCTGCGAGTGAAGACCAGCGCGGTGTGGCCGATTTCCAGTACAGGCCAGTCTGCGATGTTTTCGCCCAAGAGCGGTTGGCTCGTGAACTGCAGGCTGAGATTGGCCGAGTCAAAAATACGGGCGAGTTGGGCACCCGCCGGCAAAGTCAGCTCGGTTTGAGGAATCAGTGAGCGGAAGTCCGTCCCGACGACGGTCCAACCGGCGAGCGTCTGCGGGGTCACCGTGATGGTTTGCGTCGCGGCGCGCAGCGCAGGCAAAAAGGCAGTGAGAGTGAGGAGGGAAAAGAAAAAGCGCATGGGGAAATTCCAGTTATTTTTTCGATCTGGCTTTGACGAGCTCCGCCTGATCGCGGGCCTGATACGCTTTGCGGTCCTTGAGCTGTTGATCGTCCGGCTGGAGCTTGATCGCCGCATCGATATCATCCATCGCTGCCGCCGCCTCATTGAGAAAATTGGCCCGGATGAAGGACAGCTGCTGAAGGTAGAGCGCTTTCCCCTGCGCCTCCGAGTCTTTGGTTTTGTTGATCGCAAGCACCAGAGACTTCTCTGCCGCAAGAAAGAACACCTCCGCCTCAGTGGCCTTGCCCACGGACAGCAGTCGCTGGCCCACATCAATCGCGGCCAAAGCAAAGTCTGCTTCATGATCCACTTTCAAGCCACTGGGAGAATCGTGAGCACGCAATCGAGCCATCGCTTGCGCTGGCTTTTCAACACCCTTCAGGATGGAATTGGTCATCTCCTCACGCAATGCAACGGCTGCCGCCATCGGATCATCACCAGAATTAGTTTGGCCAATAGCAGCGATAAAGACAGCCGCGAACAAGTATGCAATTAGGTGGTATTTCATGGAGAAGGAGAATATGTGATGAGCGGTTTAGATTTTCGGTGAAGCGCCATGGGAAAACCCGGACAATTCAAGGGTATGCGGGTAATCAATGTGGCGGACAGAAAACTGGCAGGGGGTAGGTGGTATGTGAGTTGCCGAAACACAGCCCAGATCCAGCAACACACAACAAGCACTGTTACAGTTAAAGAGTTGGCAAGGCCGAATTGATCAAACTAGCCGAATGGTCAGGACCAATTCAGGCACAGGGATCGCGTGATTTTTCCACAGGAACCTAAATTAAGGTGTTATTTGAAATTGCTTACCTGTTTATCCGGTCTTTCGCCGCAACTGATCGCGATTTATTCCGACAATAGAAAATTTCCGTGAAGAAACAACCGCGCATTCTTCTGACAAACCCTCGGGGTGTCATGACAGAATTGCTCAAGTTTCTGGCACACTGCTGAAAGAACACTCCGGTCACCCCGGCCTATGGGCGTTCTGGATTAATGCATTCCTCCACTCCTCGCGCGCCAGTCAAACGTGCCGGCCAAAAACAGCTGCAATTGCCGCTGCCCTCGGTGCCGCATCAGCGCGGTTTGCTACGCGGGAGGGAAATCAGTCTCTACTTTGATCGTCAGCGTCCGTCGCTCTGGGCGGAACATTGTTACACCCAGGCTAAGATTGCGGTACTGTTCGAACCCGCCGCCGGACTCTTCTCTTGGCGGGCGGCCTCCGGTCAGCTCCGGGAACAACAAATGAAGGGACGGCAAATCCGTGGCGTGCTCCCCGGTTTACTCCATACTTGGCAATGGAAGTGCGCCGGCGAAGTACTCTTGATTTTTCTGGAACCAAGTTTTCTGCAACGCGTGCCGCAGAAAAACTGGCGACGTGTCCTGACCAACGAACCACTCCCCTTGATTAGTACCGATCCGGTGTTCTGGCAGCTGGCCTCGGTGCTCCGCACGCTATGCCTGGAACGAATTCAGCCCACGGGAAAAGTCATCGAGTCAGTCGCCTGCGCTCTGGCGCTCCGATTTTTCTCCCTCGATGAAATATCTCCGGTGCCGCCTGTTGGCCAGATCCTATCCCCGGAACGCAAACAACGGGTGCTCGACTTTATCCACGAACGTTTTGCCGATCCGCAGCTGCGGGTGGCACAGATGGCGAAGCTCGTGGCGCTGAGCCCGCCACACTTCACCGAAATTTTCCGCCACACCCTCGGCCGTCCGCCAATGGAACACGTGCGCCGGTGCCGGCTCTTGCACGCGCATGCACTGGTGCTGACGCGGAATTTCAGGATGGGTGAAATAGCCGATGCTTGCGGCTACTGCGACGTGAGCCATCTGGGCCGGGAGTTCCGAAACTTTTTCGGCTATCCGCCGAGACTGCTGTTGGGCCGCACTCCGTTTCCTTCCAACCCCACGACCACTCTCCAACGGCATACCGCCGCCAGTGAACTCCCCAAGCCAATCCCCACCCCACAAATCGCATGAACCCCACTGCCTTGCTCAAAGTAACTTTCGGAATGTCGCCACTCTTGGCGCAAATTCCAGCGTCACTAAAAACTTCGTTTCAAACCGGTCTGGGCATTGTGTTCATGATCGGCTTCATCTGGGGCGTTATCAAAATCTGGAACGGAGCCGACAAGATGTCGAAGGGTGATGCCGACGGGAAAATGGGCATCGTGTCGGGCATCATCATCGCGGGGGCCGCCGCGATCATGTCCGCGCTGTTTTTCATCTTTGGCATCGGCGACGGTGCGCTCACCCCGACCTTCTGACGAGTCACTGTCTCCACCTGCTCCATGAGTGAACTGCGCATCACGGATACCAACAGCTCGAACGACAGTAAGGGCCGGGCCTTCGGTCTCGAAGGAAACGATTTTGTTTATGTGCTTATCGGGTTGGTCGCCGCCCTCGGGCTGTATCTCCTCTTGAACGGACTCCTGCACGTCAGCCTAGGAATCGCGGTCGTGCTGGCGCTGCCGATTCTCCTCGTGCCTGCGGCTTGGGTGTTGCTGCTCCGCCATAATAAGCCGGCGGGCTATGCGGAGGATTGGTTCGATCAGCGCGTAAACGGCGAGGGCTGGTCCTTCGCGGTGCGCACCCAACCGGTGCCGGCAAAAAAGGAATCGCGTGCGTAACGGTGCTCCCAACGGATTTCTGGCCGAAGGCCTGATGGTGTTCGGTTCGCTTGAAAAAGGCGGAGTCGCCAGCAAGGGCTATGTGCTGCAACCGCCCGATCTGCGCGGCGGGAGCATTGGGCAACTCAACGCCTATCAGGATAAAATCCGCAGCCTGCTCGCCAATCTCGGCGAAGGGATGCGGGCGCAATTCCAGTGGACGTGCAATTGCGACTACCGGCAGGAACTGACCCGATATTATCGTGAGACGGAGAAGGTGACGCATCCGCACTTGAAACGCGTGCGAACGGAACGATTCCAACGCTATTGGGACCGGATGCACCGACGCGATCTGCGGCGCGAGCAACTGGTGCTGTTTATCTCGGTGGAAGTGACCGCCCTATCCGGCAAGGGCATCACCCGCGCCGGACTGAGCGCCTATTACGAAAAAATCCTCGCGCAGTTACGTGGTCAATTCGCCGAGCTGACCGACACGCTACGGACAATCTTTGGCAATGATACCACGGTAACGCCGATGGATGACCTGGCGCACTTCGCCTATTGCTCAAAATTCCTGAACCCTTCGCTGGCAGAACGGTTCGACGTGGATACGGTGGCGCAATTCAACCCGGATTTATCCATCCAGGAAAACTGCTGGAACGGGGACGGCGTGGGTTTGGAGCGGATCGGATTCTATCTTGATGGGCGTTACCACACGATCTTCACCCTCAAGCGCTGGCCCAGCCGGACCTATCCCGGCATTATTCATCGGCTGACGGGTCTGCCGTTTCTCGACTATCAGCTGACCGTCAATCTGGAACCATTGCCGGCGAAGCGGGAAGTCGATAAGGAGGAAAAGAACATCGAGCGATTGCGCGGCGAATACGAAAACAGCGAACGTCACTCACTGCTCGTCGCCATCGGCAAAAAGGAGCGCAAGATTGAATCGCTTTCAACCGGCTTCATCCGGCCTTTCGCCGTCACCTATATTCTGCGGGTCTGGGATGAAAACGAGTCGGCCTTGAACGCGAAGTGCGCGGCCATCAAGAACGCGATTAATAATCTCGGCGGTGCCCAATATTACGAATGTGCCTTGCCCTCGACGGCGAAGAAATTGTTTTTCGCCTCGTGGCCAGGTTGGACCGGTTCAACGTACAAGCACCGCACGCTCTATGCGGAGGATTCGTATCTGGCCGATTTACTCCCCTTCTCGGCAACCTTCACCGGGCATCTGGCCGAGGCGGAAGCCATCTACGATGGTTCGCAAAACAATCTGGTGGGCTTGCGGACATTTCTGGGCACGCCGCCAACGCCGCAACATACGGTCCTGATCGGCGCGACCGGTGCCGGAAAGTCCATGCACATGCGGGACTTTCTCGAACAAACGGCTCCTTATTTCCCGTATACGGTGATTATCGAGGAAGGGCTTTCGTATGAGGGTTACACCAAAGCGCTCGGTGAGCGTCCGATCATTCTCCACCCGGACGGCGATCTTACGATCAACTATTTCGACACGGATGGGATGCCCTTGAATCAACTGCAACTGGCCACGGCGGTGGCCCTCGTTGCCCGGATGATCGGCGAGGCACCGGACGGCGAAGCCCAGCAAATCAGACAGGCCATTTTGGGCCAGTATATCAATCAGCTCTATCAGGACGCGTTCGAAGAATGGTCGAAGCGAAACCGGGAGCGGATACCGTCGATCCAACGGCTGGCCTGTGCGACGCACCGCTGGAAATTGCGGCTGGGCCTCGGGGCCACCGAAATCGAGGCCTTCGCGGAACTGCGCGACCGGCTGGCGGCGAATGACGACGAAGCCGGGCAATTTCTCGCAAACCTGACGGAGTCGGACATCACGGCATTCCTGAAGAATTCGCAGACGGAACGACTCGTGATGAGCATCGCCCACGCCCACTACACCAAGGAGGATTATCCAACGCATGCGAGCCTCGTGGAATTGATGCAGTTCGCCCGGTTCGCCGAACACAAGAAGGAGCAGATCGACCATCTTGCCACGTTGCTCTCGGCCTGGTGTGCGCACGGCCAGTATGGCCGGCTTTTCGATGGCAAAACAAATGTATCACTCACCGGCAAGATCGCGCATTTCGAATTGGGCTACATCCCGGAACAGGCGGTGGAATTGAAAACGGCGGCGGGTCTCCTCATCACCGGATTTGCGCGGCAACATATCATTTCCCGTCCGCGGGCAGAATGGAAACGCATCCTCTACGAAGAGCTGGCGCGGTTCCTCGATGTGCCCGGCGGCGAAAAGATCGTGGC
>JANYCF010000292.1 GCA_025360455.1 Opitutaceae bacterium
CGTCCGGAGGCCGGGTTCCACCTTTCAGTCCAGACTGTTACCAGCCAGATCGATTTTAAATTGCAGGGAAATGTCCAAGCCGACTGAACCTTGGTGATTACTTAATCGGATGTTTTTCTGACAGCTCGGCAATCCAGCGGCGGTGGGGTCCTGAAAGGGTGAGTGTGGCTAATTTATCTTGCGCCACCCATTCCAGTGCAGGTTCAGCCGCGATACGTTTAAGTTGGGCGGGAGTTGGCTTCACGCGGTAGATCGATTCTGTGATCTGAAACCGGGTGATGGCGCGGCGTTTTTTCAGGAGGAGCGATTTTTTGGTCGGGACGATTCCGAGTGCGGTTGCCTCCGGCAGTTCATACAAGCCGGCGAGTTGTTTGGCTTTGGCGTGACCGCGTTGCAGGAGAAGTTGGCCGCGCTGTTCGCACCAGAGGCGTGTCACTGCGCGTTGCTCGATTTTCTTGGGCTGGAGGCGGGGGAACTTTTCAGGAGTACCGGCTTCGCGCGCGGCACAAAACTTTGCCACCGGGCAAATGTCACATCTTGGGTTTTGACGGAGACAGACCGTGGCGCCGAGTTCCATCATGGCCTGGTTGTGCGTGCCGGGATGAGCGCCAAGAATAAGGGCGTCGGCGAGCGCCGTGAAGTGCTTCACCGCGGCAGTGCCGTCGCGGAATAGCCGATCTTCAGCGGTTAACCGGGCGAGGATGCGCACGACGTTGCCGTCGACGACAGCCGCAGGTTCGTCGAAGGATATGCTGGTGATAGCGGCAGCGGTGTACGGGCCGATGCCGGGCAATTCCTGCCATTCGACGGGCGTGCGGGGCGGCGTGGGTCGAGCGAGATAAAGCTGGGCTAGTTTATGGAGATTACGGGCGCGGGAGTAATAGCCGAGGCCTTCCCAGAGTTTCATGACCTTGGCTTCGGAGGCGGCGGCGAGGGCCGTGAAATTGGGGAGTTCGATCAGCCAGCGGGCAAAGTAGGGGAGTACGGTGACGACCTGGGTCTGCTGAAGCATGAACTCGGACACGACCGTCTTGTAGAGTGCAGGAGCCTCACGCCACGGGAGGGCGCGGGCGTGGACACGATACCACGCATGGAGGGCCGATTGAAACTTGGCTCGGGAGGAGATCAGAGGGACGGAATGGGCCACAAGAAACGCAAAGAGACACAAAAAGCCGGAGGAGGAAAGAGAGCATTTTTCTCTTCGTGCATTTTGGCGGATTTTGTGGCCATCTCTCGGGCATGGCAAAAAAGGCGGACACCGACTCCGAAGAACCGAAGAAGATCACCAGCTACACCATCAAGCTCGACGAGACGCAGATGGAGAAATTACGCGTGGCTTGTGCGGCCAAAAACTGGGAGACGGCGGAGGTGGCGTATACGCGATTCGCGTTCAAGGGGCCGAAGGTGAATGTGACCGCCTACACGAGCGGTAAAGTCGTGGTGGCAGGGAAGGACACCGAAGATTTCGTGCAGAACGTGATTGAGGCCGAGGTGACGGGTGCACCTAAGCTGGGCTACGACGCGGTGCTGCATCCCGACTGGTTCGAGGCTCACGCGGGATTGGATGAGAGCGGGAAGGGCGATCTTTTTGGTCCAGTCGTGGCGGCGACCGTCATTGCGGAAAAGGAGGCGATCGAAGCCTGGCAGAAAGCCGGGGTGCGGGACAGCAAGAGCATCGCCGATGGACAGATTTTAAAACTCGACGATCTTATTCGCGATACGCCCGGCGTGGTGGTGGAGACGCGGCACATGACAATGGCGGACTACAATCAGGTGATGGCGCGGCCGTTCGCCAGCCTCAACCGGTTGTTGGCCCAGCATCACGCGGATGCGTTGGCGGCGGCGCTGCAAAAGAAATGGGTGCCACGCGGACTGCTTGATCAATTTTCCAAAGAGCCGCTCGTGCAGCGCGAAATGAAGAAGAAAGGACTGGAGCGCTTTAATCTGCAGATGCGGACCAAGGCGGAAGAAGATCCGGTGGTGGCGGCGGCTTCCGTCGTGGCCCGGGCGGAATTTGTCCGGTTGATGCGAAATCTTTCCCGGGAGTTCGGTGACAAGCTGCTGTTCGGAGCCGGAGCTAACGCGAAAGCACAGGCTTCGTTACTCATCGAGAAATATGGAGCACGCGCGTTGGGTCATTTCGCAAAATTACATTTTCGCACATGCTATGAAGTGGTGTCGGCGGCGGGTAAACTCGACGAGTTGCCGCTGCCTGAGCCCAAGGAGAGAACCGAGTGGAAACGGTAGCCCGTTGCAGATGATGGTGCGGAAAACTCGCGCAGGGCTGTATCCCTTCGGCCGCTTGCCGGCCATAGCCTTGGCAAGGCTGGTCATCTTCGGGGTGGGCTCCGGGGAGTCTCCTGATCGCAAACAGGCATACCTTCCCCGCGAGTATCAAATCCAAGAACCCTCGTTTTTCGACACAGAGGCAAGGAGGAGGGTCACTGAGGCCACAGAGTCGAAATGAATCGGAATAAACGCGGAAGATAGGAGGACTCCCTTTTTTTTCGCCAACTGGGAAATAAAAGAAACTTTTCTCAATGACACCCGTCATGAAAGAAATCCTCAGCCATGTATGCTTCCTTTATAGATTTTCTATTGGTTTCAGCGGTGACCGTGGCTGCTCTTGCAGTGAGTGGAGTTTGCTTGGTTGGGGTGATCGTATGGGTGAGCGGCGGAAATTCAAAGAGACGAAATTCTGCAAAGTAGTTCCGCTCCAAGCTTGGCGTGGGGAATGGCTCCTGTTAGCGCTAGGCGATGAATGTGAATGATCAACTCGCCCGGCACTTGGGGAAAACTCCGGATATTGCCTCCGCGGCCTTTGTGGCTGCGAATGCCACGGTGCTTGGCGACGTGAAGCTCGGCGCGCAAAGCAGTGTGTGGTACGGTTGTGTTTTGCGCGGCGATATCAACTCCATCGAAATCGGCGAGGGGAGTAATATCCAGGATCTGACGATGGTCCATCTGGCGGATGACTATGGCGTGAAGATCGGGAAGTATTGCACGATCGGGCACACGGCAATTATCCACGCGTGCGAAATTGGTGATGAGTGCCTGATCGGGATGGGCGCAACGATTCTCGATGGGGCAAAAATCGGGGATCACTGTATCGTGGGTGCCAACTCGCTCGTGACGCAGCGTTTCGTGGCCCCTCCGGGTTCAATGATATTGGGTTCACCGGCCCAAGTGGTTCGCGCTTTAACGGAGAAAGAGCTGAATGGACTGCGTCCCTGGGCGGAGAAATATATTCAAGTGGCCCAAGCGCACGCCAAGCTCTACAGCAAGTAGTCCGCTTGCTGGCGGAAAGAGGAAATCCGGTGGGTTGACGGCACCGGAAATTTAGCAAGGCATGCGCAGCTATTTATGTCTTGGTGGAGTATATTCTGAAAAACAGGAGACATTATGAAAACCAATATTGGCTATGTGGATCGAACGATACGCGCAGTCGTCGGATTAATCATCCTCGGAATCGGCTTCAATAGGAATAGTGAGTGGGGCATTGTCGGTTTCTTACCCGTACTGACGGCCTACTTCGGCATCTGCCCGATCTATCACTGGCTGCATTTCAGCACGTTCCATCCGCTGAAGGAGTGATACGGCGCGAGGGGAATCAACGCACACGTTCTAGTTCACTGAACGTGTAGCGGTAGTTTGCGTCGCTACTTTCCCGGCGCGAAATTTCGCGCCACGACAGATGACGCCATTCGGGAAACCAAGTGTCGCCGGGCACTTCGGCGTGGACGAGAGTGAGCAGAAGGCGATCCGCCAGTGGCAATGTTTCCTCGTAGATACGCTGGCCACCGCAGATCAGGATTTCGCCGGGCAGAGTTTGCGCGATGGCCAAGGCTTCGGTGATGTTGTCGGCGACGCGTACGCGATCTGAGGCGAGCGAGGGATCGCGCGTGATGACTACGGGGTGCCGACCATCGGCGACCGCTTTGGGCCAAGTCTCAAAACAGATGTGGCCCATGACAACGGTTTGACCGGCTGTTTTGGCGTGAAACCAAGCTTTGTCTTCGGGAATATCAAAGGGCAGACGACGGGCACGACCGATCACGCGGTTTTCGGCGCAGGCGACGATCAGTGTGATTGGTTTGGGCATCAGCGAAGCAGGGAAATTATTGGTCGAATCGTTAGCCAAAGCAACTCCGGCATCAAAAAGGCGACGCCACCGTGAGGTTCTCCGCGCTTGTCTTAAACGAACATTGAGCTAAACAAAAGGCATGTTACTCGGAGTTCCCCAAGAAACCAAGATCGGTGAAACCCGGGTGGCTTTGAC
>JANYCF010000302.1 GCA_025360455.1 Opitutaceae bacterium
TTCAATGGCCAGCCCGACCCTGACCTGACGGGCGCGGGCATGCTGCTCCACATTCTTCAGGGATTCCTCTAGAATACGGTAAAGCGCCAGCTCGGTGTCGGCCGGCAGACGCTCGTCCAATTTCACGCAGTCCAGTTGCACCGGTATGCCTGTCCGATCGGCGAACTCCGTCGTGGTATCGCGCATGACGGCGGCCAGACCCAGATGCTCCAGCACACTTGATCGAAGATTGTGCGAGATGCGCTCCACCTCGGCGGCGGTTTCGCCGAGCATGGCGCGGAGCTTCAGCGCCTCGACCTTCGCGGCGTTGTCCTTGGACGTAAGACTGTCGGCCAGCGCCTGGCTGCAAAAGAGAACCGCGCAGAGCTGCTGCGTGATGTTGTCGTGCAATTCGAGGGCCACGCGTTTGCGCTCGGCTTCCTGCACCTGCACTACCCGTTGCGTCAGCGCCCGCAGTTGCTCCTCGTTGCGCCGGGCCTCGGTCATGTCCGTCACCACCATGCCGATGGTCACGCGGCCGGAACTATCCTTGGCCATTTCCCGCACGGAAATTTGCGCCGGCAGCAGCGAACCGTCCTCGGCATGCAACATCACTTGCATCTTGGAGCCGCCAGTGGCGGCTTGTTTCATGTGCGGCCGGAGCATCGCCTGGTCTGCCAGAGAAAGAAAACGGCGGAAGGAACTGCCCGCCACCTGCTCCAGCGGACATTTAACCATGCGGGCGAAGGACTGGTTGGCGTAAAGAATTATCTTGTCGGACGTCAGCGTCAACGCGCCCTCGTTCATGGATTCGATCAGCACGCGGTAGGTGTGCTCCGCGCCTTCGAGCGTAAACATCTGGACGCCCTGCTTGGCCGTCACCACCACCACATCCACTTCGCCGCTGCGGATGGCGCGGATGGTTTCCTCGGCTTCGGCCAGGCGGGCACGCAGCGCAGTCAGGACTTCCGGCGACGCCATGCCGGGCTGGTCACGATCCGGCAGGCCAGCCGGCTTGCCGGCAGATACCAACAGCGAAGCAGAGCTTGCGGTGGATTGGCCCCGGACAGGTTTCATTTTTGCAGGGCGTGACAACCGGGATCCCACCAAGGGGGCATCGACGAGGTTGGAGTATCGGAAACACAGCCAACGAACCGGCAGGCAGGGACCCAACCTTCGCGCAGCGCTACAGCGCGGCGAGCGCCTGCCGCTACACCCGATCCGTGGTGGTGAGCAGCTATGCCGTAGCCACAGGCCTCCGTGCCTGTGGGATCGAACGGGACGCGCAAGGGCAGATCGGACATGAGGAGAAAGCGTTTCGCTTAATCAGCTAGTGGGGGCAATTTTTTCAGGGTGATCCGGTTAGTTTCGCCTATGTCGATCACGCTGAACAGGTCGGCGATGTTCGTCAGGTTCCCGATGAAGCGGCGCAACGGCACGGGCAAGGCGATGATGAGCGTGGGGGTGGCGACGATCTGGTTCTCGCGCGCCATCGCAGGCTGCTGATAGATGTCGATCACTTCCAGTTTGACGCGTCTTGTCAGGAGCGTTTCGCACAGTTCCCGAACGCGCAGGACGGCCTGGTGGGAGCGGACGGTGGCGCCCGCCACGAACAGGCGCAGGACATATTGGTGGGTGACTGCGGGAACCGAGCGCTTCGCTACCGTCCGCTTCGCCTGACCGGTTTCTTTTTTATTGGCGTTTTTCATCTCGATTAAGCGGCGGGCCGCAAGTCCAAGCCCACGATCACGCGAGCGGTATCGGATAGGCTGCCAATGATGGTTCGTACGGGAGTGGGCAGCTTGCGCACCACAGTGGGGATGGCGAGGATCTGGTCGCCTTTGGCGAGCTGGGGATGCTTCAACAGATCAATCACCTCGATGCGATAACGGCCTTGGAGATGAGAGTCGCAAATTTGTTTGAGATTCGCGAACGCGGCCAGCGATTTGGTCGTCTGGCCGGTCACATAAAGGCGCAGTTGCCAGAGTTTGCCCGGCTGTCGGGGGGCGGCGACGGCGCGGCGTTTTTTTGTTTTGGTTTTCATTGCGCCTTCCTCCCGTTCTTGGGTTTGCCGTCTTTATTTGCCACCGCCATGGTATCCGCCTGGCGCAAGAGGCCGGAGGCAGCCCGCTCGGTGCCCAGCAGGAGCGTGCGCGTGCCCACCTGTTCGGCGATGCGCCTGAGTTCCAATGCTTCGCCTTCGTAATCGGATCGCAGATCGCTGATTTGCCGGTCGAGCGCCTTGCGTTTGCGCTCCACTTCGCGCTTGAGCTGGGCGGCTTCCTGCTGGCTGGCCAGCACGGCGGCCTTTTCGACGTCGGCTTGCGCCACGCGGGCGGAGCCGGTCAGCACACCGCTCGCACCGATGTAGGCGTCGACGACGTCGATGCCGTGGTCCGAAATCAGGAACTCGCGGATCTGGTTCGAGTGTTTCATGCCGCGCGCCTTGAGCACGTAGAGCACGCGGTTGCGTTCGCCGTTGCCTTCGAAGTCTTGCAACAAAATCCAAGCGTCCATGAGCGAGGACATGGCGGCTTCGCTTTCCTGCGGCGCCTTGCCGCCCTGCGTCAGGCTGGTGAAGAACGAGGTGATCTGGCCGGCCTTCAGATAATCGATCAGCCGTGTCACCATCCCCTTGCCTTCGGAGTCGGTGCCCAGGTCCATCAGGCTGGTAATGGGATCGATGATGACGACGTGGGGTTTATACGTGGCGATCTCATTGAACATGGTGGCCAGATGCATTTCCAGGCCGTAGAGCGAAGGCCGCGCCGAGTGAAACCGCAGCAGGTCGCGTTTGACCAGCGGCTCCAGGCGCAAACCGATGGAATGCATGTTGCGGATAATTTGGTTGGGCGATTCCTCGAAAGAGAAGAACAGCACGCGCTCCCCGCGCTTGGCGGCGGCCTGGGCAAAGTTGGAAGAGATGATGGTCTTGCCCGTACCGGATGTGCCCGTGAGCAAAATGCTGCTGCCGCGAAAAAATCCCTTTCCGCCCAGCATCGCGTCGAGCCGGGGGATGCCGGTGACAATCCGCTCGGAGGTAACCTGGTGGTTCAGCGCCAGCGACGTGATCGGCAGCACGCTGATGCCAGTGTTGTCGATGAGAAAAGGAAACTCGTTGGTGCCGTGCAGTGAGCCGCGATACTTCACCACGCGCAGATGCCGCGTGGCGATCTGGTCGTTGACCCGGTGATCAAGCAGGATGACGCAGTCAGACACATATTCCTCCAGTCCGTGGCGCGTCAGTGATTCGCGCCCGCGCTCGGCTGTGATCACGGCCGTCACGCCTCGGTCCTTGAGCCAGCGGAAGAGCCGGCGCAACTCGCTGCGCAGGACGGCTTCGTTGGGCAGGCTGGCAAAGAGCACTTCCATCGTATCCAGCACCACGCGCTTCGCGCCGATGCTGTCGATCGCGTGACCGATCCGGACGAACAGTCCTTCCAGGTCATATTCGCCGCTTTCCTGGACTTCGCTGCGCTCGATGTGGACGTAATCGACCACGATTTTTTTGCGCCGCACCAGGCCCGCCAGATCAAAGCCGAGCGAGGCGACATTGGCCTTCAGTTCCTTTTCCGTCTCCTCGAAGGCGATCAAGACCCCCGGTTCATTGAACTGCACCGCGCCGCGCACGAGAAATTCTGCGGCGAGCAGCGTCTTGCCGCACCCCGCGCCGCCGCAGACCAAGGTCGGCCGCCCCCGAGGCAACCCGCCGCTGGTGATTTCGTCGAGACCCTGGATACCGGTCGGACACTTGGGCAAAAGAATCGCAGGGGCGGATGATTTGGGGCGGCGTGTTTTCATGCTAGTGCGTTCTTAATGATGGGAAACGAGAATGTCGATGGATGCGTGAAGAAATCGCGCGAACGGCCCGGCGTGAATCGATCAAGGCTCTGGCGCAACCCGCGTTTCACTTCAGCGAAGCGGGCACTATGCTGTATTTCTGGGTGCAGGCTGAAGGGAAACTGGATGACCAGCAGGCAATGTTGATCCCACCTGGCGAGCATGGGGTCTGAAAATTTTTTGATAGTGTGCATCATAATCCATCTTTTTTTGTGGGGTCTGTCCGGCCCCTGGCTGGGCAAAGAGGCCATGATGCCTCTCTTTCCCTATTGTTTCTGTATGCGTGAATATAGACTGGAAGCAGTGCCGGGCCTATGGGGTGTTACCCGCCACCGATTCGCGTTTGCTGCGGCGTTCACCGCATGATATTGGCGGGTCGGTCGAGTACGTCGCGAATCTGCTTGAGCAGGGTGGGCGCGGTGTAGGGCTTGGCCAAAAAGTCATGCACGTCGACCCGGGTGGCCTTGGCGAGATTCTCCCGGGAAGCGATGCCGCTGGCCACGATGATTTTGACCGAGGGATTGATGTGCATGAGCACCTCGATGGTCGCGGCACCATCCATGATGGGCATCATCATATCGGTGAGCACGACGGCGATTTGCTCCGGCTGCTTGGCGTAAAGCGCGATCGCCTCGGCCCCGTTGCAGGCGGTAATTACGCGGTAGCCGAAAGCCTCCAGCGTTTGCTGGGTGATGAGCCGGATCGAAAATTCGTCGTCGACCACCAGCACGAGTTCGTCCCGGCCCAGCGGCAGATCCGTCGGGATGGGCAACACGCTGTCAGCGGTCTGGCGGGGCAGGCCGGCCGGCAGATAGATTTTGAATGCCGTGCCCCGGCCCACTTCACTCTCGACATCGAGGAAACCACCGTGGCTCTTGACGATGGTGTGTACGGTCGCGAGACCGAGCCCCGTGCCTTGGCCGGGCTGCTTGGTCGTGAAGAACGGTTCGAAGATGCGTTCGCGCACTTCCGGCGGAATGCCGACACCAGTATCGCCCACTTGGAGCAACACATGCGGCCCGGGCTTGGCTTCCCGGCTCGTGCCGGCAAATTGGGCATCGAGCATGAGATTACTCGCACTGAAAGTGAGTGTGCCGCCCTGAGGCATGGCATCACGGGCGTTGACCGCGAGGTTGAGCAGCACCTGGTGCAACTGGGAGGGGTCGCCCGTGATGGGCCAGAGTTCATCCGGCACCTGGGTCACGATCTTGATGTTGCTGGGAAAAGTTCCGCCGATGATTCCCTCAAGATCGTCGATCAGGCGCCACAGCCGGATGGCGACCCGCTGGCCGTCAAGGCCCCGGGCAAAAGAGAGCACCTGACGGACCAACTCTGCCCCGCGACGGCAACTGATATTGATGACGTCCAGGATTTTTCTGCGAGCCGGGTCATTGTCCGAGTCGGCTTTAAGCAGTTCGATCGACATCATGATCGGCGTAAGCACATTGTTCAGATCGTGGGCGATGCCACCCGCGAGCGTCCCGATGCCCTCCATGCGCTGGGCGCGCAGGTACTGCGCCTCCATTATTTTCTGCTCCGTGAGATCGCGCATGCCGCCCACCATGCGGACGCCCTTGCCGTCCCCGTCGCGGAGAATGTAGCCGTGATCCCGCACGAAGGCATAGCTGCCGTCCTTGCGCTTAAAGCGATATTCCGTCGTCCACGATTCCTCGGCGGTAGCAAGGCTCTGTTGGATAACCTCAGCCACGCGGCTGCGTTCATCGGGATGGATACGACTGGTCCAGAATTCGACGCTGGGAGCAATTTCACCGGCAATGAATCCGAAAGTGGTCAGGAAACCATCGTTCCACCAAAGGCTGCCGGTCGTAAGATTCCAGTCCCAGACGACATCGCTCACCGCGCGGGCGACGAGTTTAAAGCGCTCCTCGCTCTCGCGCAGCGCAGTCTTCGCCAGCTTGCGGGCGGAAATATCCCGGATGTTGCACTGGATCACCTGCTGGTCGCCATCCTGGTAAAGGTTGCTGACAAACTCCACGTCCAACCGCCGCCCATCCTTGGTCTCAAGCGGCAAATCGTCATAGCGAATATAACCCGTGGCCTGAAGTTGCCGGAAGGCAGCCTGACTGGCGGCCTCATCCTTGAGCAGACCGATTTCGAACAGTTCTTTGCCGATGAATTCCCCGTAGTCGTAGCCGAGGAATTCCATCAGGAACGGATTTACATCGACGATTTTGCGCGTCTCAGGATCGACTATGAGAATGCCATCCCGCGCGGCCTCGAACAGGCGGCGGTAACGCAACTCCGAATAGGGAAGTTCGTCAGTGATCATGAAGGTCGGTGTTGCATTGCGTGGGTCCTTGCACCCTGACGATACGCCGGAGCGCAGAGGTTAACTATTGGGTTTCCACCCCATGCGCTCAAAATACACCCAAGCAAGGGACCAAGCCGAATGAATCGTTCTCGTTCTCAGAATCATTCTCGTTCTCAGACAGGAAAAAGCGCACGACAAAAACAGAAGAAGAGAAGGAGAACGAAGAGAGCGTCTGCGGATCGGATGAGGTAGCGGCAGGCGTCCCTGCCTGCCGTCTCACGCCGTCGCGTTTTCCGCGTCGGCCGAATATTTTCCCAGCACGGCGAGAGCATTGCACTGCGCGCGATGCAGCAGCGCCGCTTGCGCCGACGCCGCATTCGCCGGCAGACCCTCCCAGGTTTTCAGCGCGGTATCTTGCAACGCGCGCCCGAACGAAAAACTCAGCGACCAAGGAACGCCGCCCTTCCGGCAGATGGCGTTCAACCGCTCCGTCGCGGCCACGTCCTTTTGCCCACCGGAAAGAAACACGATGCCAGGAACTGCGGCGGGCACCGTCCGGCGCAGGCAACGGAGCGTCGCCTCGGCCACTTCGTCCATCCCTGCTTGCTCCGCGCAATCGTGGCCCGGAAGCACCATGCCGGTCTTAAGCAGCATTGTTTCCAGCGCGACCCGTTGTTCTATGAGCGTGGCAAACACAGTTTTCAAAGTGGTGGTCATGATCTCCTCGCAGCGTGCAAGCGAATGGCTGCCGTCCATCAATACTTCCGGTTCCACGATCGGCACCAATCCGGCTTCCTGGCTCAGCGCCGCGAAAAGCGCGAGCGCGTGCGCATTGGCCGCAAGAGCGCCGGCGGTCGGCAGCTGCTCGCCGATAGAAATCACCGCGCGCCATTTGGTGAAACGCGCCCCGAGTTCCCGATAGGCGCCGAGCCGTTCCCGCAATCCATCGAGACCCGAGGTGATTTTTTCGCCGGCGAAACCGGGCAGCGCCATGGTGCCTGAGTCCACCTTGATGCCGGGAATGATCTTATGTTCGGCCAGAACTTCAGGCAGGGACGCGCCGCCCGCCGTCTTTTGTCGCATCGTTTCGTCGAACAAAATCACGCCGCTGATGGATGCGCCCAAACCGGGAGCGGTGAACAGCATTTCACGATAGCCGCGGCGGTTCTCCTCGGTGGAGGGAATCTTGAGGGCCGCGAATCTCTTGCCGATGGTCGGCAAACTTTCGTCCGCCGCTAAAATGCCTGTGCCCGAAGCGAGCAGCGCGGCGACCGTGGATTCAAGGGAGGTGGGTAAGCTCATGGTGCGATCAGCATACGATGGAAATCGGCGGGGCGCTATGGAGTGTTACCCGACAAGGAAGAAGACGCTCATCCTGGCCGTAACGATGCAACGAGAGGTGGAACCCGGCCTCCGGACGGAATGGCGCTTAAGTAATCCCAAGGACTTTCTTGCCGAGGCGTTTACGCCGAGGGGCACCGGGCACGGTCGTGAACAAAACCGCGCGGCTTAATTGCTGCATTGCTTTCAGCGTCGCTTGCACGGTGC
>JANYCF010000307.1 GCA_025360455.1 Opitutaceae bacterium
AGGGCGGCCCTCCGATCAGCAATGTGGCGAAAGAAGCAAATCTGTAAACATGCGGCAAGCAGATGTTACTCACATGATGCCGACAATGCGGCGATGGGCGCGGTCACACGTGGCATCAGAACCACGTTGTCGCTGCGCTCCCCGGACGATAAGCTCAGGGCCTAGAGCGGAGTCGAAAGGTCAGGCACGACACGTGATCAAGCGAGCGAGTTGAGGGTAATGCGCTCAGCCTGCGGCACGGCCACAAGGGCCCGCCCTGCTACAAAACACTCGTCGCGACGCTCTAATCCCTATTCAGCGGACTTTCGGATTGGGAGGAGAGCCGATCAACCCCGCAACACTCCGGCCGCTTTCTCGGAGAGGTAACTGCGGTAGGTTTGGGCGACACCGTCACGAAGACTGACTTTAGCTTTCCAACCGAGCGTGGTCAGTTTCGAGACGTCCATCAGCTTGACCGGCGAACCGTCAGGCTTGGTGGAATCCCACACGATCTTGCCGGTGAAGCCGACTGTGGTGGCGACGATTTCGGTGAGCTCTTTTATCGTCACGTCCGTGCCGAGGCCGACGTTGATCAAGTCAGGCGGATTCGTGAGATTAAGCAGAAACGCGCAGGCATCGGCGAGATCATCCACTTGGAGAAACTCACGACGGGGCGAACCGGTGCCCCACGCGACTACTTCATCGCGACTGGCTGCCTTGGCTTCGTGGAATTTGCGGATAAGCGCGGGCAGGACGTGGGAATTTTGCAGATGATAGTTGTCGCCCGGACCATAAAGATTGGTCGGCATCGCCGAGTGATAGAGCACGCCGTATTGCTGACGATAAAACTGCGCGAGTTTCAGTCCGGCAATCTTAGCGATGGCGTAGGCTTCGTTCGTCGGCTCGAGCGGGCCGGTGAGCAGGCAACTTTCCGGCATCGGCTGCGGTGCGTGCTTCGGATAAATGCAGGAACTACCGAGAAACAGCACGCGCTTCACCCCGGCGAGATACGCGCCGTGGATGCAGTTGGCCGCGATGAAAAGATTGTCATAGATAAACTCAGCCGGGTAAGTACTGTTCGCGTGGATGCCACCGACCCGAGCGGCACCAATGATGGCGACATCGGGTTTCTCGGTGGCGAAAAATGCGGTGACGGCAGCTTGATTCGTGAGATCGAGTTCGGCCCGTGAACGCAGCAGCAGTGTCACCCCGGCCTCGCGCTGGAAGCGGCGTACGAGGGCAGATCCGACCATGCCTTTATGTCCGGCAACAAAGATTTTCATGCGAGGGAAGTTTTGGGTGGAGGCGGAAGTTGCGCGATTTGCGCTTCGCGTTTCGCGAGTTCCAGATCGTGTTCGACCATGATTTTCACGAGATCCTTGAAAAGAACCTTGGGTTTCCAACCGAGTTGTTTTTCAGCCTTGGCCGGATTGCCGATAAGCAAATCCACTTCAGAGGGGCGCTCGTAGCGGGTGTCGTGCTTGACGTACTTTTGCCAATCGAGTCCAAGCAAACCAAAGGTCACTTCGCAAAATTCCTGTACGCTGTGGGCTTCATTCGTGGCCACGACATAGTCATCGGGATTATCCTGCTGCAACATGAGCCACATCATTTCGACATATTCTTTCGCATAGCCCCAGTCGCGTTTGGCATCGAGGTTGCCGAGGTAAAGCGAGTCTTGCAGGCCGAGTTTGATGCGGGTGGCGGCGCGAGTAATCTTGCGGGTAACGAAAGTCTCGCCGCGGCGCGGGCTCTCATGGTTGAAAAGAATACCGTTGGACGCGTGAAGTTGGTAGCTCTCGCGGAAATTCACCGTGAGCCAGTAAGCGTAGACTTTGGCGCAACCATAGGGCGAACGCGGCCAGAACGGCGTGGTCTCGATCTGCGGCACGGCTTGGACCTTGCCAAACATCTCGGAGGATGACGCTTGATAGAAACGGGTTTTCTTCACCAGACCCGCCTCGCGAATCGCCTCAAGAATGCGGAGTGCGCCCTGGCCATCGATATCGCCGGTGTACTCGGGAATATCGAACGACACGCGCACATGCGACTGGGCGGCGAGATTGTATATTTCGTCGGGCTGAAGTTCATAGAGTAACTTCACCATCTGGACGGCATCCGCGAGGTCACCATAGTGCAGCGTGAGTTTCGCACCGTTGGCGTGACGATCGAACTTCAGGTGATCGATGCGGCTGGTATTAAAGGTCGAGGCGCGGCGAATGATGCCGTGCACTTCGTAACCTTTACCGAGCAGGAACTCAGCGAGGTAGGAACCGTCTTGGCCGGTGATGCCGGTGATCAGGGCTTTTTTCATTTAATTTATAAATAAGAAATCGTTCACGGTGCTTCAGGCAAGCTCAGCGTCATTGGATCCATTCAGTTGCGAGGGGTGGAACCCGGCCTCTGGATGGGTTTTCGCAGGTACGAATCGAACCAACCCGTCCGGAGGCCGGGTTCCACCTTCCGGGTACAGGCGTAGAACGAATGAAACATAGGTTCAACTGGATGACTCCGACCTCAACCGAGCCCGGCCAGGAGTCGCTCGTTTTCAGTTTTCTTGGCTTGGAGTTCGGCGAGTTGTTTTCTGGCTCCTTCGAGTACCGCCGGCGGCGCTTTGCTGACAAAGGTGACATTGGCCAGCCGCGCTTCCGTGCCGGCGATGTGTTTGGCCAAGGCTTCAATCTCTTTCGTCAAACGGGCCCGCTCTACGGCAGGATCGCCCTTGAGTTGGCGAATAAGTGTCCATGATCCGTGCGCGGTGACGCAGACGGGGCCGCCGGGAATCGTCGTGCTCCGCGTGATCGAACTCGCGCCGAGCATACGTTTTAGTTTGGCCAGATTGGCCTCGACGGTCGCCCATTGGCGATCTGCGCCCTCGACAACAAACTCGACCTGCTTGTTCGCCGCTTCGCCGTTCTCGGCCTTCAAGGCGCGGAGCAGTGAAACGGTTTGCTTGATGCGTTGGATTTCCGCCGCGGCCTCATAATTAATGGTCAAGCCATGCAGCATACCGGTGCTGGCCATTTGCGAGGCATGGTCGAGCCGGACATCCTCGATAAACGCGCGAGGGGCGCCACCATCCACCGGCTCCGGGCCGGCATAACCAAGCTCATGCCAGAGTTCTTCCGTGATGAAAGGGATGAACGGATGCAACAGCAGCAAAGTCTGGCGCAGGACCAGATCCTGAATGGCGAGGCAGTTGCCCTTCAACTCCAGGGTTTGCAGTTTGGTTTTCGAAACCTCCACGTACCAGTCGCAGAAATCATTCCAGAAAAATCCGTAGAGTGCGTGTACGGCCGCACTGAATTCGAACTCGGCAAAGCAGCGGTCGACCTCCCGGGTCGTGGCCAGCATACGGTCAATGATCGCATGATCGTCCGCGTCGAATTGCTCACTAGTGAGCCGCGCATAAATTTTTGCCGGCGAAGAATTATCGGACATCGGTCCGCTCATTTGGCGAAAACGACAGGCATTCCAGAGTTTATTGCAGAAGTTTTTCCCGCTCTCGATGCGATCTTCTTGGAAACGGATATCTTGTCCCTGCGGCGCCATGGAAATAATTCCGAAGCGCAACCCGTCGGCGCCGTACTTTGCGATGAGATCGAGTGGGTCGGGCGAATTACCCAGCGATTTGGACATTTTCCGGCCCTGCCCGTCGCGGATGATACCGGTGAAATAAACATTCTTGAACGGCACACACTGGCTGAGCGGCTGCCCCGGATGGGTGTATTCCAGCGCGGCCATGATCATGCGGGCGACCCAGAAGAAGATAATGTCCGGCCCGGTGACGAGTGTCGTGGTCGGATAAAAATAACCGTAACCGGCTTTCGCCATGGCGATTTCATCGGGCCAACCCAGCGTCGCGAACGGCCAGAGCCAGGACGAAGCCCAGGTGTCGAGCACGTCGTCTTCCTGTAACCAGTTGTCCTTGTCGGGCGGACCTTCGAGAGAAACATGCACCTTGGTCGGATCGCGCAGATCAGCTTCAGTGAGCGATTCCTTTTCGAGGCCCTTGCGGTACCAGACGGGAATGCGATGGCCCCACCAGAGCTGGCGGCTGATGCACCAGTCCTGGATATTTTCCAGCCAGTGCAAATAAACCTTCGACCAACGCTCGGGATAAAACTTGATATGGCCTTCCATGACGGCGGCCTTGGCGTCCTCGACGCGGGGATACTTCAGCCACCATTGCCAAGTGAGTCGCGGTTCAATCGGCACATCGGCGCGTTCGGAATAACCGACATTGTTTTCGTACGGCTCTTCTTTCACCAACGCGCCGGATTCTTTCAACAGCTCCGCTGCTTTCTTGCGACCAGCGAAACGATCGAGGCCGGCCAGCTCGGGTCCAGCGAGGTCGTTTAGTTTGCCATCGTGATTGAGGACATCGATGGCAGGCAACTTGTGGCGCTGGCCGATTTCGTAATCCACTTTGTCGTGTGCCGGGGTGATCTTGAGTGCACCCGAACCAAATTCCTTATCCACGGCCTGATCGGCGATGATGGGGATTTCTGCGACAGGTCCAAGCGGACGGCGCACTTTTTTTCCAATGAGCGTGGCGTAGCGCGGATCATCGGGATGCACGGCGATGGCGACGTCGCCGGGAATCGTCTCCGGCCGCGTGGTCTTCACCTCGATGTAGTGGCCCGGTTGCTCCACCAATTCGTAGCGCACCTGATACATGAAACCCTTCGTGGGTTTCATGATCACTTCTTCGTCGGAGAGCGCGGTGTGCGACACCGGGCACCAGTTCACCATGCGTTTGCCGCGGTAAATATTCCCCTTCTTATAAAGATCAATAAACACGCCCAGCACCGACTTCGAATATGCCGGGTCCATCGTGAACTGCGTGCGGCTCCAATCGCAGGAAGCACCGAGTGCCTGCAGCTGCTTGAGGATGATGCCGCCTTTCTCCTCGCGCCACGACCAGACTTTTTCGAGAAATTTATCCCGGCCCAGATCATGGCGGGTTTTCTTTTCCTTGCGGAGCTCACGTTCCACCACGGTTTGCGTGGCGATGCCGGCATGATCGGTGCCGGGCACCCATAACGCCGCCTTACCTTCCAACCGCGCGCGACGAATCAGCACATCTTGCAGAGCGTTATTCAGCACGTGTCCCATCGTGAGCACGCCCGTGACATTGGGCGGCGGAATCATGATCGTGTAAGGCTGCTTGGCCGGATCTTCTTTGCCCGCGAAAGCATTGGCTGCCATCCAGGCGGCATACCATTTCTTTTCAACTTCCTGTGGTTCGTAACTCTTGGTGATCTCGGCCATGTATATTTAAGATTGGTCAGTGAAAGCACGTCGCCACCGGCTGACAAGCCGCTTCAGCGGATTTTTGCTGGAGCCTGTTAACACGCGACCTATTACCGCCTGCCAACAGACACGCGCCGAGTCGCCTGCAAGCAAGCTCCTACACTTCTAAGAAGACAAATCGGTTCAGGCAAAGATTCGGGAGAATGGCAAAAAAGACGCCTCATTCCCCCTCGCTCAACCTCGGTCCACGACATCCAGCTCGGGCCATTCCGCAATCTTTCGGTGCAGCGTGCGACGGGAAATCCCCATCATCTCCGCCGCCTTGGTCCGGTTACCATGGGCCTTGATCAACGCTTCCCGGAGCAGGCGTTTTTCGTTTTCCTCAATGGAAAGCGGATTGGCCGGGGCCGGCGAACTGAGCACGGGCCCACCCGGCACGTCGCCCCGATACTTGGCATCGAGCCCGAATTCATTCAACGACCCACCGCGTTGCATCACGACCACGTTTTCGGCGAAATTACGAAGCTCACGAATATTGCCCGGCCAAGCGTAACTTTGCAGATAGCGCATCGCGCCCGTCTCGACCGTGACCGGATCGTAGGCATTTTCCTTCGAGAAATATTTAATGAAATGCTCCAATAGAATCGGGACATCCTCCGAGCGATCCCGCAACGCGGGGGTGGTAATGCGCACCACATTGAGCCGGAAAAACAGATCCTCGCGAAACTTCCCCGCCTTAACCATTTCTTCCAAGTTGCGGTTGGTCGCGGCCACCAGACGCACATCCACCGTGATGGTCTTCGTGCTGCCGATGCGCTCGAAGCTGCGGGTTTCCATGAACCGCAGGAGCTTCACTTGGATTTCGGGACCGATCTCGCCGATCTCGTCCAAGAAAACCGTGCCGCCATCCGCCATCTCGAAACGCCCAATCCGCCGCTCAGTGGCGCCGGTAAATGATCCCCGTTCATGACCAAACAATTCGCTCTCCAAGAGTGTAGCCGGCAACGCCGCGCAATGCACCGGCACGAACGCAGCCGAAGCCCGCGGGCTCGCTTGATGAATCGCCTGGGCGATCAATTCTTTGCCCGTGCCCGTCTCGCCCTCAATCAATACCGTGGCTTTCGACGGCGAAACCAGTTTCACGCGCTCAATGACGTCGGCCAACTTCGCGGAATGTCCGATGATGCCTTGAGTGCTAAATTTATCATCCAAGCGCTCGTGCAATTGCTTCACTTCCACCTCAAGCGTCTTGGTCTTCAAGGCCCGCTGGATCAGAATTTCCAGCCGTTCAATATTCACCGGCTTGGTAAGAAAATCCACCGCTCCGCGCTTCATGGCCTCCACGGCCGAATCGATGCTGCCATAGGCCGTCATCATAATAACCGCCGGCTTGTTCGCCAAGGTCAGCGCTTTATCGATGACTTTCAGTCCGCTTTTGCCCGGCATCCGCAGATCAGTCACGATCACGTCAAACTCTTGCGCATCCATCAAGTTGAAGCCTTCATCCGCACTGCCGGCCACCGATACATCGTAGTCATCTTGCAATGCTTGCTGCAGCCCCTCGCGGGTATGCTTTTCGTCATCGACGATCAAAACGCTCGGTACCATACAGCTATATTCACCCATCACTTCGACAGCGGTCAACGGGAAATGAGACGCAATGACCCATCTCCCCAAAAATCAGACCGATGGCCTCATCCCCCACCCCCCACCTCGCCCCTCTGCCCGCCTCGCTCGCCTCAGCCCTCGCCGACGTGGGGCTCGTCGCGCAGCTCGCGGTTCACCGTGCCGATGGCCAGCCCATCGAGGCCCGCGACCT